>CAZHLC010000226.1:0-6697 GCA_964532545.1 uncultured Leptospiraceae bacterium
ACAGCAGAGCGTCGAGCGCTCAATCATTACCAAAAGTTTTGAACAAGAAGGCAATCGTTCATTTCATGGAAAAACCCTGCCCGACATCGTCTCTGAGCATGAAAAGAGGGCCATGCTGTGGGCCCTTGAGCAGACCGATGGCAATCAGTCAAATGCCGCCATGTTGCTGGGCATACCGCGCCAGACCTTCTCATATAAGTACGGCAAGTACTTCAAAAAAGAACGTTAATCAGATTTCATGGCACTGAGTTCTTTGTGCCAGAGAGGGTCATGCAGATGCGAAATATCAAAATCTAAACAGAGCAGCACCCCGTCATCGTAGGCATGTACAAAGGTTACAATTGAACGCCCGCTGCGAATATCGCCATAGGGCTCTGAATAACTACGGCGGGCATCTTGCACCGCCCGCTGTGCCATAAACTGCAGAAAATAAGGGCGCCACGACCAGTTCTTACCTTCGTAGCGCTGGTCTTCTACCCAGATAAAATCACTGCCCTCTTTTTTTTCAAGATTGTAATTGGGGCTGATCTGAATGCCCTGGTCATTTAGAAAGTACACCACCTTCAGATGATGACGCCAGAAATCAGGAAACTTATCTTGCGCTATGGGTTTAAAGGTCGCCGTGGTTTCATGAATGTGGGGTACAAATAACTCTTGAAGATGCACTTCGAAAAAGCCAGAGACCACATCTTTAAAATAAAGTAACGATTTCATTCTGTTAAGTTTCTTTTCGATAAACCCTGACAGATACTCATTCAGTTGCTCATCAAGAGTTTCGAGCAGCTGAAACTGATCAGAGGGCAGACCGAAAAAGAAACCCTGCAGATAGCGGGCGCCAATGTCGAAGGCCCCGTACAACTCTTCTTCGTTCTCTATACCCTCAACCAGCAGAATGGCACCAATCTTTTCAGCCAGAAAAGACATTGAATTAAGAATTTCTTTAAAGATACCTTCGGCAAAACCCCGCTTCATTAGATGCAGATCTAGTTTGATATAGCTGGGGCGAATCTCACCGATACGTGCCATGTTTGAGGCACCAGAACCAAAATCATCAACCGCAATGGCAAAGCCTTTGCTCTTGAGAAACTCGATGACCTTCGACATCAAAGCAGCCTCGGCTTTAAACTCGTCTTCGGTGATTTCAAGTACGATCGATGACGGTGGAATATTATATTTCTCTGTAACCTTCAGCAAATGAAACGAATCTTCAAGAGCCAGATTGGCATCTGCTACATTTAACCACTGGGGAACAATATTAAGAAACAGTTTACGCCTTTCAGCAAGGCCCGACTCGATAAAGGTGCGCATGGCTTCTTCGCGCAGATAATGATCAAGCTCGATTATTTTCTCTTGATTGGCCTCATTATGAAACAGGTGGCCCAGAGAAACGATTTCACCGGCCTGATTGTAGCCCCGGGCCAGAGCCTCATAACCAATGACACGCCGGTCTTCGATTGAAATAATTGGCTGAAAATAGGGCTGGGCAAACCCTCTGAGGTTACTGTCAATCGTTGCGAGGTCAAAGGGTTTGAATATTCGGCTCACAATACATTCTATAGTTATGTCTATAGAGGTCAAACCACTTTAATGCCTCTGCAACAAAGATAAAAAGCTGAAAAGAGAGCAGTTTACAATTTTGCTTGACCGTAAAGATTCTATTTTAGAATCGTTAGCCCCTATTTATTTGTTCTGAGGTATAATGATGTATAGAACTCTGCTAGATGCGCTGAATACTGCATATCGCCTGTATGCCGATCGAACCGCCCTTCAGTACCGTAACGAAGGTGGCGTGTTCGAAAGCATGACTTTCCGTGAACTCGAAGAAACTACCAGAGCCCTTGCTGTTGCTCTGATCAACATGAAGATCAAACAGAAACAGCACGTAGGCCTGATCGCCGACGTCGGCCATTTATGGACGATTTGCGACATGGCCCTGCAACGTATCGGGGCCGTTGATGTACCCCGTGGCACTGACTCAACTGCTGATGAGCTGGGTTATATTATTTCGCACTCTGGTTCAAAGATCGTCTTCGTTGCTGATGTTAAAGAAATTGATAAAATTGAAAAAGGTCTGAAGAAGAAGCGCTATAAAGTCACCAAGTTTATTGTGATGGATTCTAAAGTTCCTAAAAAATATTCACGCAAGGCTCTAGCCCTTGACGCCCTGATCGACAAAGGCCAGGCACTGCTTGATAAACCCAAGGCGCCCAAAGATGTTACAGAGCTTGAGAAACGCGCCAAGAAGATCTCACCCGATGATCTTGCTACAATAATTTATACTTCTGGCACAACCGGTGAGCCCAAGGGTGTAATGACTACCCACAGCAATTTCGCTTTTCAATTGAATGTAATGCCAAAGCTGCTTGAGGTTGGCCCCGAAGATCGCGGTCTCACTCTGCTGCCCCCCTGGCATATCTTTGGTCGAATTGCCGAGTACCTTTTTCTTTCAACCGGCTGCTCTGTTACCTATACCGATGTGAAAAACATTGGCGAAGATATGAGAAATATCAAGCCCACCTTTGTACCCGCCGTACCCCGTATCTGGGAGGGGGTGTATAACAAGGTTATGGCCAACGTCAAGAAAGGCGGCAAAGAAGGTATCTTCAACTTCTTTAAAAAGATCGCCGTTGCTTTTAATAATAACCTGCGCGTACTTGAAAACCGCGAGATTCTCTACAGCAAAAGATTTTTTCTGGTTACCCTTGGCCTCAAGCTGAAGTCTTTCATTATGTGCCTGCTGCTCTGGCCCCTCAAAGGCCTGGGCCATGTGCTGGTTTTCAAAAAGGTACTTGCGGCCACTGGCGGCAAGCTGCGTGCCTCAATCTCGGGCGGTGGCGCCCTGCCCTCTCATATTGATGAGTTTTTTCAGGCCATTGGCATCACCATTATTGAAGGCTATGGTATGACTGAAACTTCACCAATCATTTCGGCCCGCCTGCCCGAACGCATTGTGCCCGGTACTGTAGGCCCTGCTATCGAGCAGACAGAAATGAGGCTGATCGACCTTGAGGGCAATGACGTTACCGGTATTCTGGGCGCCAAAGGTACTCTGCATGTAAAAGGCCCCCAGGTAATGCAGGGCTACTACAAAAACCCCAAGAAAACCAAAGAGGTTCTTACCTCAGACGGGTGGATGAACACTGGCGACCTTGTTCGCATCAACACTAACGGCGAAATCAGCATCGTAGGCCGCTCAAAAGACACCATCGTACTGGTGGGTGGTGAAAATGTTGAGCCTACACCCATTGAAGAAAAGCTCAAATCGAGCGCCTATATCGACCATGTTATGGCCGTGGGGCAAGATCAGAAAAACATCGGCGCCCTGATTGTGCCAAACGAAGAAGAACTGAAGGCATATTGTAAGGCCAATGGCATCAGTAGCGGCTCTCTCAAAGAAATGATTGCTAATGATGCTGTGCAGAAGCTTTACAAACAAGAAATCAATGAACAGGTAAGCTCACAGACTGGCTTCAAAGGTTTTGAGCGGGTTGGCCCTTTCAGACTGCTTGAAAAACCGTTTGAACAGGGTGATGAACTTAATAACACCCTTAAGGTGAAACGTCACGTCGTGAATGATAAGTACGAAAAACTTATCGATCAGATGTACGAATAGCCGCGGGCTATTTATTGTCACATTCTGAAAAAAAGGCCCCTGACGGGCCTTTTTTGCATTTTATATAGAGATAACAATGTCACTGCAGATTATCATAGACCGGGTTGAAAACACCAACATCTTCAATCTCGTACAAGACCAGAGTATTAAAAACCCTCTGCTGAAAGAAAATGAAATTCTGCAGTCGGTGATAGATGATGATCTGATTGAAGAGTATCTTGATGAGCTGACCCGCATTGCCAAGATATCACGCTCGCTTTCAAGTCTGCCCCGGGCCGATGAAGAAAACCAGGCGTTAATCTTTCAACACCTCAATCTGAATTCAAAACTGCGTCAGATTGGTGAAGCAATCTTTCGGCAGTTCTTTCCTGAGCCGTTGCAGCGTTTTCTGCAGGCTTCAGAAAGCGAATACCTGTTCTTTCATATCGACCCCAAGCTGGCTTCAATACCCCTTGAGATTTTACATGATGGTTCGATGTTTCTGTGGGAAAAGTTTTATCTCGGCAAAAGCATCAAGGGCGGCCACGTCTCTTTTGAAAAAGACGCGGGCAAAGAAAACCTTAACCTGCTGATTATTGCCGACCCTACCGAAGACCTCGAGTGGGCCCGCAAAGAAGGTGAAGCCCTGTTTGAACATCTCAGTGCAAACTTTCCTGAGAAGAAACTCAACATTGAACTGCTGGGTGGCCGCAGCATTACCAAGTTGACCCTTCTGAACTCACTTAAAAACAAAGATGTGATTCATTACAGCGGCCATCTGCACTATGCTGAGAACCCTGAAGAAAATGGCTGGGTTCTTTTCGACAAGAAGATTCTGCATTCACGCGAAATTCAGAAGTCGGGCGCTAAACCTCTATTGATCTTCTCAAACTCATGCCTCAGTGGGCGCAGCAAAGACCACCTGGCTGACTGGTATACGCGATTTGCCAGCTCGTTTATTACCTCTGGTAAAACCAACTACATCGGCACAAACTGGGAGCTTCCTGACAGTGAACCTACCCTTGGTTTTACCATCAAGTTTTACGATAACCTTTTTCAGGGCGAGAATATCGGCAAGGCCCTGCAGCAGGCCAGGCTGCATGCCCGCGAAAACTTTACCCTGAATGACCTGACCTGGGCCAGCTACCTGCTCATGGGTAACCCCCTGTCTCAGGTATTTGAAGGTGAAGCCAAGATACCTGACCTTACCCAGAATATACTTGATTATGAAATGGTGCTGGCCAGCTACCCCTACCCCATTGCCAGGGCCTTTCAGAATTTTATCAGCGCCAACTCTGACCAGCACAGCTACTTCAATGAAGTTGAAAAGAACACGGCGGTTCTTAATGCCCTGGTTGAACTCTTTGAGCAGTCTATTTTCTTTCTGTCAGCCATTATACTTGCGAATTACAATTACCTGAACCTGCCTAAACCTATTAACTTTTTCTACCCCAATGTCAATGGTACCATCGACAGCATCTTTGAGGCACTGAGCAGCATTCGGGCTCTCAAGATACAGACCATTGTATCAAACCTGCTTGAGACCATGTTTATTCACAAAGATAACCTGGTCAAAATCTCTGGCTGGGCTGACGAGATTCACGAAAAAGAACTGAGCCCCGAAGCTACCGAAAGTTTTATTATTACCATTCAATACCTGATTGAAGGTTTTCTGATGGATATTGAATTTATCAAAAACTATGGTTTTTACCGCATAGTCGAACCGGGCCATCGCCAGCTGAACCTCAATGGCCTGCGCAGCAATCATCGTATTCGCGAAATCATTCTGCCCACCCAGGCCAACTCAGAAACACAAGAAGAGCTGCTTAAAAAAACCAGCGAAATCATTGGCCACTGCGTCTTCTACAACCCTGTTAAAAAGATTTTTCTTGATCTTGACCCCTTTCTTGAACTGGCCATCAGCTCAGGCAAGAGCGGCAAAAAAGACAGCGAATACAAGATACTGTTCAAGGGTGAGGGTGAAAAAGAAGTGAAAAAATCTACCCGCAAGAAAAAGGTAGCGGGCTAATTCGCCGCAGCCGTTTCAAAAATCTCAGCCTTACTTTTGTTCACCGCAGTACGTTTCTGCATCATGTTCGTAACAAGATATGAGAACTGGTAGTTGTTCTCCATCAAGTGGTTAAACGTTTTAGCGGGAATAAAATACACAGTGCAGGGTGTGGTAGCCACAACTCTTGCCATGGTTTTCGAATCATTGACTAGCGACATTTCACCGAAGAAATCAGCCCGCCCGAGGCTCGCAATGGGCACCATCTCGCCTGTTTTTGCATCGGGAACTCTGACCTCGGCCTCACCCTGGCCTATAATTGAGAACCCATCGCTGCGCACACCCAGGTTCAGAATTACATCGCCTACCTTATATTCATGCTTCTCAGATTCATTGGCAATCAGCTGTTGAGTTTTGGGTGGTAACGATCTGAACAGATTATGGGTACCAAAGAAGGGCCGGTGCTCAAGCTGTTTGGTTAATAATTTTTCAAGAAAAGAAGGCGGTATAATTTCTTTTAACAGGCTGCCATTCACTGCATAGAGAATGCCATTGGTCTGGGCAAAGACCGAGGCCGTGCGGGTTTTCTGGCTGATGCCCGCCTCGCCGAAAGAGTCGAACTTGCTCATGCGTGCTACATGACGCTGCCCCTTACTTTCTTTATAGATATCAAAGACACCACAGGCTACGAAGTAAACCAGGTCGGCTTCTTCGCCCTCGGCCACAATGCGCTCACCCTGCTTAACCTCAAGCCGACGCGCCATTTTGGCCACGGCCAGCTTTTGCTCCATCGGCAGACGGCTGAAAAAGCTGCTGTTATTAAGCAGAATAAGCATACTCTCAAAATCATCAAGCTCAGGGGTATTAACCAGCCCCAGAGTTGCCCCCTCTTCTGCAATGTTGAGATTTACATCGATCTTATCTACGCTGTTGTGATAGGCATAGAGGCGGCCCAGCTGCTCACTGCTGAGATGCTCTTTCAGCTTGGGGTTGACTGTATGCAGTGGTGGGCCACCCACTTCATGAAAAATAAGGCCATCTTCAAAAACAAAATTGTCGAGCATACAATCCGAAGCAGGGGCAAAAAAATCGTTGAT
>CAZHLC010000227.1:0-6681 GCA_964532545.1 uncultured Leptospiraceae bacterium
TCTGAGTAACGAAACCCCCAGAACAATCTGATAAGAAAAGTGGCCAGCCAGTTACCAAAGCGCTGTTGCGGTGTCAGAGCCCCAGGTTGCAGCTGGCCCCGGGTGCGTGAGCCAATCACCATATCGGCCTCGCCGGCCAGCAGGGGTTGCAGCAGGTTAATAATGTCAGCCGGGTCGTCAGAATAATCGCCATCGACAAAGGCCACCAGTTCGCTGTCGACATCGAGGTTACTCAGGGCCTTAAGGCAGGCTGCGCCATAGCCACGTTCTGTTTCAAGTACTACCCTGGCGCCGGCTGCTTCAGCTACGGCAGCGGTGTTATCGCTAGAGTTGTTGTTTCCTACAATGACTTCGGCACTGTGTTCTGGCAAATGCTGCTTGATGGCCTGAAACACATCGGTGATTACCAGCCCGATTGATTCTTGCTCGTTATAGGCGGGAATAATTACACTAATTTTCAACGGGAGTGCGGGCCTTTAATGACTGAGAAATTACGGCGCTGTCGGCATAATCTAACTGTGAGCCAAGAGCCAGGCCCGAGGCAATTCGGCTTACCTGGGGCTGCTGGCCTTTGTAGTGATTCTTGACCAGATCAAGAATGTAGTGGGCGGTGGCATTGCCTTCGATGCTTGGGTTGGTGGCCACAATGATTTCAGTGATTTCATCGTTCAGGCGTGAAACCAGCTCATTGAGGCGCAAATCTTCAGGGCCAATACCATCGAGAGGCGATAACACACCCATCAACACATGATATTGCCCCTGATAATCGCCCGTGTTTTCGATTGAATAGATATCAGAGGGTTGTTCAACCACACATATTATATTGTCGTTGCGTGAATCGTTTTCGCAGAAACTGCAGGGGGCGCTTTTTTTCTTAAGGGCACCACAATTTGAGCAGTATGCAATGTTTGCATGAAAGCCAGTGAGGCTGCTGGCAAAATCTTGAATATATTCAGATGATTGCTGCAGTAGAAAAAACGAAATACGGGCTGCTGATTTTCTGCCGATGCCCGGTAGTGAAGAAATCAGATCTGTAATATGGTCTAATTCTTCGGGCATTTAAATTGTCAGCCACCCATGCCGGGCATACCCGGTATACCCATACCCTGGGCCATGCCCTGCACCTGTTTGGCTACCTCATCTTTGGCCTTTTTCTGCGCTTCTTTGACAGCCTTTACAATCAGTTTGGGCAGTATTTTAATTTCATCAGCTTCAAGCAGCGAGGTATCAATGTTCAGGTCGACCAGAATGGCCTCGCCGTCAACGGTAGCTTTAACCATACCGCCGCCTGTTTCGGCCTCGATACGCATTGACGAAAGCTGCTTTTGAAATTCTTTCATCTGTTTCTGGGCAGCGCGCATCTGCCCGAACATGTCTTTCATATCACCAAAATTCATTGCTTAGAAGATAGTGTTAATGAGACAAAACGTCAAGGCGTTTCTACTTGTCTGGGCCAGGCGACTTTTTTTGCTGGCCTGGTGAACGCCCGGCGAATTATTCCCTGTCTTGATGTTAAAGACGGCCGTGTAGTAAAAGGTATTCAGTTCATTGATCTGGTTGATGCCGGCGACCCCGTTGAAAATGCCCGTAACTATGATAAAGAGGGGGCCGATGAGCTGGTCTTTCTTGATATCACTGCTTCTTCTGATCGGCGCAATATTATTCTTGATCTGGTCAAAAGAGTTTCTGAACAGCTGTTTATTCCCTACTGTGTTGGTGGGGGCATTCGCACTCTTGAAGATATGCGGCTCATTCTTTCAGAGGGGGCTGATAAGGTGGCCCTTAATACTGCGGCCTTTAATAATCCCGAAGTTTTGACTCAGGGGGCAGAGCATTTTGGCAGCCAGTGCGTTGTATGTGCCATTGATGCCCGATTTAACAAAGAACAAAACTTTTTCGAAGTATTTCTGCATGGTGGTAGAACAGCCACCGGGGCTGATGCCATAGAATGGGCGCAAGAGGCCGAGCGACGTGGGGCTGGCGAGTTGCTACTCACAAGTATGGATCGTGACGGCACCAAAAAAGGTTTTGATCTTGAACTCACCAGAAAGATCACTGAAAGTGTGGGTATACCGGTAATTGCCTCAGGCGGGGTAGGGGCCAAAGAGCATTTTGCCGAGGCCTTTGAAGTGGGTGCATCGGCTGCCCTGGCAGCTTCAGTTTTTCATTTTAATGAGCTGACCATCAAAGAGGTCAAAGAAGATGTTGCGTCTCGCGGTTTTACTGTTCGGCCTGTTGATCAGACCTGAATTTTTCGACGAATATCTGTTAGATTGATTTTCTTTTTCAAAGATTTAAGCTGTTTCTTAAGCTTTTTGATTTTTTTAGATTTCTTTTTATATGATTTTACTTTGAGGTCATAATAGTCAGCGGCATTAAATCTTTGCCCCAGGTTTAACCTGCCTCTGATATAGCGGTCAGTATCTGAGGGTTTGATCGAACGCCCCAGAGTGCTCTTGGCCAGTTGGGCAGCTTTGACCATCTGGGTAATCTGCTGGTTATAAACCCTGATGAGATTGCCCGAGAGTTTGATGCGCTGGTATTTGCCCAGGCTTTCACCAATGCGCACGCCGTTGTCTAGGTCAGTGAGCACCAGTGAAGAATCGATGAGTTCTTGTGATGCACCCCTCAGGGCCACATAATTGGGCCGTACCATGGCGTTGCCTTTGGCCACCAGCAAATCAGCTTTTTTGCTGGCCGAGACTTTAAAACGAAAACGCAGTTTGCGGCTCTTAAAGATCAGGGCCTGATTGCTGAAGACATAACCCAGGCCTTTTTTGCGTTTATAACGAACCAGCATTTGCCCCTGGTTCAGTCTAAAAAGGGGATATTCTTTTTTATCATAATCAGTGTGGTTGGCTAGCAGTAGCCGCCCATTTGAGAACATTCTCAGTTTGCCTTTATCAAGGGCCAGGTCAAATAGACTGTTTCGACCCGTTCGTATGATATCTCCGGCCTGCAATTCTTGCCCTTTGGTGACTACTGTGGCGGTACCGTCTGTTGAAACCTTTTCAACCAGACCAAAAACCCCTAGAACCTTGAATTTCAAAGGGGGCTTTGGTTGAGCACATGAGATAATCAGGCTCGCAAAAATAAAAAGGCAGAAAACATGTCTCATCATGTACAATATCGTCGCAAAGCAGGGTTTTTTTTACCTGATTTATGGTTCAAACGTCTAATAAAAAAACCTTGACGCTCGCGAAATTGGCCCAACTGCTTTGAATCTCAGCCCATGTACCGTTATTTTTTCATTTTTCTGTTCTTAGTCAGCTGTAGTTCAAGGGGCTGGGTAAAACCTTCGCTTGAAAGGCCCGAGATAAGCAAAGGCCAGCAGAGCACAGACAAAAAGCAGCCCAAAGTCGTAAAGAACGACCAGCAGATCGATGATCTAATTGGCACTAAGGTTAAATTACGGCCCACCAAAAAGAAAAAGAAAACTTACCTGTTTGATGAGCGTAAAATAGCAGAGAATACCAGAGAAAACAAGAAGAAGAATACTGCCACCACCAGCACGGCCAAGAGCAAAAAGACCCAAAAGCCTAAAACGGTAAAAGAAAGAAAAAAATACGCAGTCAGCTATTCGGGTAATCAATTTATCAGACAGAAAAAAACCCATCCCCGAACAGGGCAAGAGGGCATCGTGCTGGCCATCAGGGGCAATGCGGCTATTCGACACCGCCACACGACTATATATTCGCCGCTGCTTGAGGTTCTGGGCGAAGATGGGGCCATTGCCATAGCACCCACACGTATTAAGATTCATGACCGCAAAGAAAATACCATTTTATCTGCCGGCTATGGTGAATATATCAAATACGAAAGGCGGGCCCTGGTGCGTAATTCACCCGTAGTAGTTAATACCGATAAAAAAGATGGCAGCAAAACAACCATACGTGCAGACGAGATGGAAAGATTTATCGCAGAAGCCCGTACTGTCTGCTATGGTAATGTAATCATCGAGGGTGATAACTATATTGCCTATGGTGACAAGGCCACTTATTTTGAGAGTTCTGACATAATCGCTCTGCAGGGTGATGCCAAAATTTTTCAAGAAGATAATATTTACCTGGCAGATGTTATGAAGTTCTATAACGGTAAGAACCGGGCCAACATGACCGGTAATGTGAAGTTAATACTTACCAACCGCGAAAAAGGTAAAAAAAGTGCACAAGAGCTGAATAAAGAGAGTGAACAGAAAACAGCGGTAAAAAAAAGTAAAACTGAAAAAACAGAAGAGGGCACTGTTACGACCATCGTCTATGCTGAAGAATCGCTCTATGAATATGGTAAAACCATTCGCTATGGGCGCAAGGCCACCTTCTTCAGCAAGGGTGACAAGGCTGTAAAGGTCGAGCGTTCTGATTCAACAACCTATTGCAACTTACTTAAGGTCTGGGGCCCGGGGCCCACAGAAATTCTGGCCACCGACAATGTGCAGATTCTCTACAAAAAAGATAACAGCCAGGTTTACAGCGAGTATGTGCACCATGAAAGGCTGAAAAATCTGATTCGTATGAAGACGATTTCAAAAAACAAAAAGAAGATTAAGCCTAAAGTGATCTTTTATGATGAGAAAGGGGTACCAGCCGGGCGACTGGTAGCTGAAACCATTGAACGTAATCTCTTACAAGAAAAAACCCAGGCAAGGGGTGCTGTGGTCATCAACATGTTTAAAGATGTTCAAGGCCAGCCCCTTCCTGAATTTGGAAAAATAAACCCTGATATGGCATTCAATTTTGATTCTGAATCGAGTATTCACGGCCAGTGGGCTGAAATTTTTCAAGAAGACCGGGTGGCCTATGTTTATGGTAACCCCTATGTACAACGAAACAAATCACAGCTGTTTGGGCGCGAGATTGTACTTTACCCCGATTCACGCCGCTTTGAGATTCTGGGTTCAATTCGGGGAAAGTTACGTCAATGAGTCTTGAAAGCAAAGTACGCAGCCTCTATGCAAATATTGGCAAGCTCATAACCTCTTCACTTGAGCTTGATGAAATTCTTGTGGGCATTATGAAAGAAGTGAGAAACTTCTTTCAGCCCGAAAACTGGAGTCTTCTGCGGGTTGACCCCAATACGAACGAACTGTTTTTTCTGATCTTTCAGGGCTCAGTCGAATTTGAAACAGTAAAAGACCTGCGGCTCAAAGTGGGCGAGGGTATTGCCGGCTCTGTAGCCCAGTCGGGGCGGCCGATTTACGTTCATGATACCAGTGGTGACACACGCTTTTCGTCTCGTGTTGATGAGAGTACCGGCTTCAAAACAAAATCGATCATCGCTGTACCCATGCGCTTTCGAGATACCATCTATGGTGTAATTGAAATCATCAATGGCCCCGATTATTCGTCTTTTACAGAAGATGAGCACCTGGTACTGCAGACAATTGCTGACTTTTCAGCGATTGCTTTTGCCAATGCCGCCATGTATGAATCAATGTTGGCGGCTCTGCATAATGACCCCCTGACCAGCTGTTACAACCGGGCTAAACTTGAAGAAGTAATCAAAGAACAAGAAGAAGCCAGCGGCCACCGACGCGAGCCCGATCAGAAAAGGCGTATGGTGACCATCATCATTATTGACCTGAATAATTTCAAAGAAATCAACGATACCTATGGCCACCTTGAAGGCGACAAGGTGCTTAAACAGACTGCCAACGCCCTGCGTAAATGTGTGCGCCGTGAAGACATGGTGTTTCGTATTGGCGGCGATGAATTCATGATAGTGATGATGAACCCAGATGAAGAACATGTGGGTATGGCCGAAGATCGAGTCAGTAGTGAGCTGGTCAAAGTTGCTTCAAGCCAGAGTAAAACCAGCCATCTGGCATTCTCTTTCGGGGTGGCCTCTGGCCCGGCTGGCAAAATTCGTTCGCTGATCGAGCAGGCTGATCATAAAATGTACGAAGAAAAGAAGGGCGAAAAAGCCCGGCTTAACTGATAAACGATAATGCTTTACAGGCTGTCTCGCAGGCATCAGGTGAGCCAATGTCTGACCCATCTGTAAGTGAACTTGAAAACCAGCGCTTAAAAAAACTAGAGTCAATTAAAGAAGGCGGCATCGATGCTTATCCGCCGCGGTTTGACCGCCAGCAGAAGATTGAATCGGTCTTTGCTGAGTTTTTTCAAGATGGCAGTGAAGAAGTCAAAGAAGGTACGGTGAAAACTGCCGGCCGTATCGTTTCAAAACGCGATATGGGTAAGGCCGCTTTTTTACATATCAGCGATGAGACTGGTACCATTCAGGTTTACGCTAATAATAAAGGTTTAAACGAACAAGATTATCTGGTGTTCAGCAACCTTGACCTGGGCGATATCGTCGGTATCGAAGGCACACCATTCTTTACCAAAACCAAAGAGCGCAGTATCAAGGCCAGCGCATTGAAGATTCTCAGCAAAAATCTGGCACCTCTGCCGGTTGTGAAAGAAAAAGACGGCAAAGTTTTTGACGCTTTCAGCGACGTCGAAACCCGTTATCGCAAACGCTACGTCGATTTGCTGGTAAACCCGGGTGTCAGAGAAGATTTCGAAATACGTTCAAAGCTGGTATTTCATATCAGACAATTCTTACAAGAGAAGGGTTTTCTCGAGGTTGAAACTCCCATGATGCAGGCCGTGGCCTCAGGGGCCGCTGCCAGACCCTTTGCCACCCATCATAATACCCTTGATATGCAGCTTTTTCTAA
>CAZHLC010000228.1:0-6678 GCA_964532545.1 uncultured Leptospiraceae bacterium
CGGGCTTGAAAATCAGCGATGCCCGCATTGTTGAAATTTCTCTTTTGAAGCTGAGCCCAGATGGCGAGCGCAACCAGCATACCACCCGGGTGAACCCCACAATTGCCATACCCGCCGCCTCTTCGGCTATTCATGGCATCAAAGACGAAGATGTAAAAGATGCACCCACCTTCAAAGATATCAGTGCCAACCTGTTTCGCTATCTGGCCGACTGTGATCTGGCTGGCTTTAACTCTAACCGTTTTGATATTCCCCTTCTGGCTGAAGAATTTTTAAGAGCGGGCTTTTTCTTTGATCTGACAAACCGCAGGCTGGTTGATGTGCAGACTATTTTTTTCAAAAAAGAACCCCGCAATCTGGCTGCAGCCTATAAATACTACTGCGACCAAGAATTGACCGATGCCCACAGTGCCGAAGCAGATACCCGGGCCACGTATGAGATTCTAGAAGCCCAGCTAGAGCGTTATGCTGACCTTGAAAGCAATGTCGAATTTTTACACGATTTCACCAGCCGGGGCCAGCGTCTTGATCATGTGGGTAAGGTTTTGCTTGAAAACAACCAAGCGATTTTTGGTTTCGGAAAGTACAACGGGCGCCGATTCAAAGATATTCTGCAAGATGACCCTGAATACATCGAGTGGCTGATCACAGATGCCACCATCGAGCTCTACTCAAAAAAAATCATTTATGATTTGCGTAAGAAAATGCAAGAAGAGTTGAAAGACAGCCAGAGTGGCCTATTGTTTTAAGAGTGGGCCGGGTCTGCCCAGAAAAAAGCCCTGACCATAGTCACAGCCCAGCCCTGTTAGTAGATTCAGCTGCTCTTCTGTCTCGATACCTTCCATCACCACCTCTTTCTGCATGTTGTGGGCCAGTGAAATCATGGTTTCGATGATCTGGTTGCCTCTTTTATCTTTTTCACCCAGCATTAAAAAAGAGCGGTCTATCTTAATGACATCGAAGGGCAGCTCAGCAAGATAACGAAACGATGAGTGGCCCACCCCGAAATCATCGATGGCAATTCTGAGGCCAGCCCCTTTCAGCTCTTCAAGAACAATGCGGGTCAGGTTGATATCTTCCATAGCCAGGGTTTCGGTGATTTCAAGTTCAATCTGGGCGGTTGATATGCCGGCCTCTTGCAGTTGACGCAGCAGGTTTTCACTGAAACCATTTTGTTGAAACTGCAGGGCCGAGATATTCACGCTGATGGTAAGGTCAGCGTTCGCTGATTTATTCAATTGCCCACAGACCTGCTCGAGAATCTGCTGTTGCAGTGGGTGAATCAGCTGGCTTTCTTCAGCAATGGGAATAAACAACGCTGGAGAAATCGCCCCTCTTTCTGCATGCTGCCAGCGGGCCAGGGCTTCAAATTTCTGGCAACTCTGGTCAGCCAAATAATAGATGGGTTGAAATGCCACGCTGAATTGCTGCCCCTCAAGGGCGGCCCTCATTTCAGATTCAAGCTGGGCCACACTGGCTAGCTCACTCTGCATTTGTGCTTCAAAATAGGCCAGGCGCCGGTTACTGAGAGATTCGGCCAGCCCCAGAGCTACCTGAGCGTCACCCACCAAATCTGCGGCGCTGATATGTCTGGGCAGCAGTTCACAGATGCCAATGCGCGTATCAACCTGCATGCTGTGGTTTTCAATTGGTATGGGCTGCGATGTCTGATCAAGCCATTGGGTCGTTCTGCTCTCAAGCGCTGCAGCGTTGATATTTTTTCGAATCACAATGGCAAAGGTCTGGTTATCGAGCCGGGCCAGAAATTCATCATTGTGCAAAGAACTCTCTAGCCCGTTTGCCAAAGCCTGTATAAACATCGAGAGCGTTTTGGCCTTATAGCGGGCCTGCAGAGCTCTGAAACGACAGATGCCGATGAGCACCAGAGAAAGCCCGCGACCCGGCAGATTGTGTTTGATTGCTATACGGTTTTCAAGAACCGAAAGAAGGTGGGCTTTGTTGGGCAGGCCTGTTTCTTTGTCGAAAAAGAGGCCCTGGTGCCGCTCGTCTTGCAGGGTGCGGGCCCGTTCGCTCTCAAGTTGCAGCAGCAAACGAGTGCTGTCTAGCCGCCGGGCGAAATATAGCAAAATCACTGCTACCGTCACAGCTAACAATATGATGGCCCCAATGATATAATTATATTGTTTTATGCTTTGCTGGGCCTCGGCCAGCACATGGTCAATTTCCCAGGCGACTTCTAGAATACCGATTGTTTTACCCTGGTGAACAATGCCGGCATAGGCAGATACCCAGCGGCGGTGCGAAGCCGCCGACAAATAGACATCGGTTGTGGCAAAACGGGCCTGCCCCTTGGCCACCTTGTTCATCATGGGGGTAGGGCGGTACAATTCGCCAGTAAAATTTTTATCATGGGTCATAACCGCCCAGAATACGTTATCAGTCTGGGGCATGGTAAAAAATGTATAAACGTTGTTCTTATTGAAGCCCAGGGTCTGATGGGCCCCGATGATTTCTTGTAATTGTTTTTTTATGGCTGCAAATGAGCGACTTTTACCAGGAAAGTCGGCCCCGGCAAGATATTCTGCTCTGACTCTGGCAAAGGCCCTTGTATCAAGATGTAAACTGGCCGTTCGAACTATCGAAAGTAGCTTTTCACGTGATTTTTCGGTTTCAGCCTGAACGGCCTGGCCATGAGCCATTACCGAAATAGCCCAGATGGCGGCCCCCAGGGCAAGAATGAGAATTGTCGCGATCAGGGTGGTAAACTTGCGCTTGGCCATTTTCTTCTTTAATATAGACTAAGTGCCTTTCGGGAGGCAAAAGTTTCAGCCTTGGTTGCCAATGGTGTCAAAATTCTTGACAATCTGTCATTCATCATAAATCAGACTGAAATCTAACCTTTTCTGGTTTTTTAACCTGTCAAGATCTGAATTCAGTACTTTGACAAAGGCAGAAATGCCCTGGGTACCAGTTTAAAGGTAAAGAAACAGTTTTGCCCGGGTAGCTCTTCTCGGCGAAGGTGAGCGCAGGTCACCGACCAGAGCGAGGCTAGCCGGGTGATAGAAATAGCGCCCGGGTAGCTCAGTTGGTAGAGCAACTCCATGGTAAGGAGTAGGTCGGCGGTTCAAATCCGCTCCTGGGCTCAGCCTGAGAAAGGTAGAGTAGAAACATGAGAGAAATAATATTACTAGAGTGCGAAGATTGTGGTAACAGGCTTTATAGCACAACCAAGAATAAAAAACTTCACAGCGACAAGTTTTCGGTGAAGAAATTCTGTGCACCCTGTCGAAAGCATTCTGAGCACAAAGAAAAAAAGGCCTGAGAGAATTTGGTAATTGCGGCTGCCTGAAGAGGGCAGTAGTTCAACGGTAGAACGGTGGTCTCCAAAACCGCTAATGAGGGTTCGATTCCTTCCTGCCCTGTTCAGGTAAGCCGCAGAAAAAGGTAAGATTATGAAAAAGATGGTGCAGTTTTTAAAAGAAGCCAGAGCCGAGCTGCGAAAAGTAACCTGGCCTACGTGGGATGATGTAACCCGCTCGACCGTAGTGGTCTTCGTCACGGTAATAATTTTTACTCTGTTCATTTATTTCGTAGATGATGCAGTAAACTTTGTTATAGGCAAGGTTCTGGGTTGATGGCCATGAATTGGTATGTAATTCATACGCTCTCATCGCATGAGGGCAAGGTTAAGGCCATTATCGAAAAAGAAAAAGAAAAATGGCCAGAAAAAGACCGTATCGGCGACATTAAGGTTCCTACCCTTGAGATGGCAGAGTTACGCGGTGGCAAAAAGCGTATCGTAAAAAAGAAATTCATGCCAGGGTATGTTTTTATTGAGCTCGATATGACAGATGAGCTTTTTCGAAAGCTGCGACGTGTATCAGGGGTCATGGGCTTTGTAGGTTCTGAGACTGAGCCACAGGTTCTGACTAAAGAAGAAATGCAGAATCTCTTCACTGAAATGGGTGAGGTTAAAACTGATGAGAAGGTTGCACCCCGCATTCTCTTTTCAGAAGGTGAGACTGTTAAGATTATCGATGGGCCCTTTGCCAATTTTCAGGGTGTTATTGATGAGGTTAACGCAGAGAAAGGTAAGGTTAGAGTACGGGTAGAGATTTTCGGTCGCTCAACCCCGGTTGAGCTCGATTATCTGCAGGTCGGTAAGATCTAGCAGGTAGATTCTGTAAATTTACTCAAATTTAGAGTTAAGGGCTTGTCGGGCTGTTATTAAAAAATAGAGTGGCCATTCCGCTGATTATTCAAGGTAAATCATGGCATCAAAAAAGGTAATTGCACAGGTAAAATTGCAGATTCCTGCAGGTAAGGCTAACCCGGCACCTCCGGTAGGTACGGCACTGGGCCCCCAGGGTATTAATATCGTAGAGTTCTGCAAGGCATTCAATGCTAAAACTCAGAGTCAGGCAGGTAATCTTATTCCCTGTATCGTGACCATATATGCTGACCGTTCTTTTTCTTTTATAACAAAGGTTCCGCCTGTCAGTGATTTGATTAAAAAGGCGATCAAGCTTGATAAAGGTTCACCCACGCCGCACAAAGATAAGGTGGGGCACCTGACTAAAGATCATCTCGAGGCAATTGCCAGGCAGAAAATGCCAGATCTGAATGCAGGTGATATTGAGGCAGCGATGAAGATCGTAGCTGGTACGGCCCGCTCGATGGGTATCACCACAGATATTAACCAGGGTTAGAGTTCATGGCTAAGAAAGGTAAGAAATACTTAGAAGCGCTACAGAAAGTTGACCGCAATAAGGTTCACTCTCTTGAAGAGGGTGTTTCTCTGGTCAAGAATATGAGCTATACGAAATTCGACGGTACTGTTGAAGGTCATTTTAAGATAAAGTATAAGAGCATGCAGAATGTTCGCGGCAGCATTCAGCTGCCCCATGGTACAGGCAAAACCGTGAAGGTTCTTGTATTTGCCAAGGGCGAGAAGGCTGAAGAGGCCAGGGCTGCAGGTGCTGACTATGTTGGCGATGCCGATCTAATCGAGAAAATTCAGGGTGGCTGGGTAGATTTTGACTTCGTTGTTTCTACCCCTGACATGATGAAAGATGTTGGTAAGCTTGGCCCGGTTCTTGGTAAGAAGGGTCTCATGCCCAAGCCCAAGGCCGGCACTGTCACGCAAGACGTTAAAGGCATTGTGGGCCAGCTGAAATCGGGCCGCGTAGAATACCGGGCCGATAAAACCGGCGTTGTTCATGTTGCCATGGGCAAGGTTTCATTCGATGAAGGCAAGCTGCTTGAAAATGCCAGAATTGCTTTCGACACTATTATGAAAGATAAACCATCTGACGCCAAAGGTGAGTATGTAGTTTCAATGTATCTTGCTGCAACTATGTCACCTTCGGTTAAGCTAGATGTGAAAGAACTGAGGCAATAAGAGAGAAGATTCATGCCCGCAGTAGAAAAAACGAAATTACAAGATGAATACTCAGAGCTCTTAAAAGAGAGCCCTGATTTTATATTAACCCGCTTCAGTGGTCTTAATGTTGAGCAGATGACCGATTTACGTGCGAAACTGCGCGAAAAGAAATCAGGTTACCGCGTCATTAAAAACCGTATCTTTAAAAGATCAGTTGAACAACTTGCTGAAGCTGCTGATTTTCCTTACGATCGCCTGGCTGGCCCCATCGGTGTAGCCTTCGGTGGTGAAGACATAACCGGCACCGCCAAGGTTCTTAAAGACTTTGCCAAAGAGCATGAGCTGTTTGAGATTATGGCCGGCGTGATGGAAAACAACTTCATTGAGGCCAAAGAGGTCGAAGCTATTGCTAACCTGCCTTCGAAAGAGCAGCTTCTGGCTCAGATTGCTGCAGGCCTGAACGCACCTACTACCCAGATTGCCCGCGCTACGCAAGAGGTTATGGCCTCACTTGCCAGGGCTATTAAAGCAGTTGGTGAAAAAAACGGATAATAACACTATCATAATTTTTAATAATTTGAGGGAAAGAAAAAATGGAAAAATTGCTTGAAGAAATTGGTAATCTGACTCTGGTTCAAGCTGCAGAGCTCGTCAAAATGATGGAAGATAAGTTCGGTATTTCAGCTGCGGCCCCCGTTGCAGTAGCTGCAGCCGGTGCTGCTCCTGCTGATGGCGGCGCTGGTGGCGGTGAAGAAAAGACCGAATTCGATGTGATTTTTGACAGCTTCAGTGGCGACAAGAAAGTTGATGCCATTAAGAAGGTTCGCGAAATCACCAGCCTTCCACTTATGGATGCTAAAAAGCTGGTTGAGGGTGGTAACGGCACTCTTAAAGAGGGCGCACCTAAAGACGAGGCTGAAAAAATCAAAAAAGAATTAGAAGCACTCGGGGCCAAGATCACATTAAAATAAGAGCCTCAAGCCAGGTCGTGATATTAAGCCTGCGAGCTTCTTCATATTTCTGTTACAACATGCAAGAGGGGCGAAATATACCCTCTTGGGTTTTTATATACCCGAACCATAGTCGAGGTAATCAATGAGCGAACGAAATATTAAGGTAGAGAACCCAGTTCCGCCTTTTAACGTTATAAATTTCGGAAAAATCAAAAAGGCGCTGTCTCTTCCCCCTTTGATTCAGATACAGGTCGACTCATATAACGAGTTTCTACAGGCCCCTGAAACGCCAAGCAAAAGAGCCAATGCCGGTCTGCAGTCTGTTTTTAACGAATCTTTTCCTGTTGAAAGCTCGAACGGCGACGTCGTGCTTGAGTTTGT
>CAZHLC010000229.1:0-6672 GCA_964532545.1 uncultured Leptospiraceae bacterium
AGCTGCCTGGCCAGCTCAATGCGGTATTGGTTCACAAACTCGTTGAAGTTTTTGTTGTATTGCTCATTGAGAATACGTGAAAGCTGGTTGGTGGTGATGCCCACTTCTTTGGCTACCTGTGATGAGCGCAGGGCGCTGTCGAGATAGAGCTGGTCTTCGTTCATCAGTTTTTCGATTTTGGTTTTAATCTCTTCTATATTTATGCCGGTCAGCTGGGTGCGGGCATAACGTTCTTTTATCTCGGTCTCAAGGGTCTCAAAAAACTGGGGATACTTAATCTCGATAATCACCACAAACACCGCTACCAGGGTCAGCGAAGATGCGCAGATATGAAAAAGTAGATCAACAGGCACTAAAAAGCCGATGCCCAGGCCCAGAACCGAAACCACCGGGGTTGAGATCAACAGCTTGAAGTAGCGGTTATACTCAATATCAAGAGAGGTGGCCAGTTTACGGTACTTGATATTGAAGTAGATGAGATAGCCCATAATGTGGGCAAAACCCCCGGCAAACAGCCAGGTGAGTACCCCGGGGTTATGCTCAATCATACTTTCTTTCACCATAAAGGTCTGCCAGCTGGTTTCGCCGAAGGCAAAATAGATTTCATATATCAGCACGAGCATGGCGGGTAAGAGTTGAATTCTGATGGGTATACGGGCACCTTCGAGTTTAAAACCCAGCATACGGTGAAACTGGCTGTGAATGGCCGGGCCAATGGCATAGATGCTCGAGATAAAACCGAAGGTCTGTAATACCGGGTAAATCTGCCCCATCTGCCACAGGTAGATAGCAAAGCGATAGAGAATAAGACTTAAAAAGAAACCAATATAAAAAAGAGCACGCACATCATCGTCTTTTTTCTTTTTAAGTAGTTGAATAATGGCAATCAGGGCTGCGAGGGCTGCGCCAAATTCAATAAAGTGAATATTGATGACCTTGAGCTCGTGCATCGTGACAGTGTGTGCTTCACCTTTGCTGAGGCAAGAATAATGCTAACCCTTTCTGCGCCCCCGCCTGAACGAACTCAGGTCTACATATTGTTTCACCCCCACAAACCGCCATAGCTCACCATAGCACGTCAGATCAAAGACCAATCTGCTTTCGGGGTGAAGCAGCCTGTCTATGGCGGCAATTGCGAAACCAGAAACCAGAAAGAAAATCAGAATAGGCAACAGGCGTTCACCACCCACGATCAGCTGCATAATGGGGTCAATGGGGTTTTGCTCGGCCCGGGCCTCGTCGATTCTCTTCTTTAGTATGGGTATGTATAAACATAAAACCAGCAGAGCAAACTGCCAGCCGTACTGCAGACACCAGTCAAAGATCTCTTCAATAAAACGGGCTGCTAGAAAGTCGCTGTGGTAATAGGGTATTAATAGAAACGACAAGAATATCATGGGAAACAGCACCACATCGATGAGTACCCAGCAGAGAAAAAGAAAAAGTCTATTACCAAATCTTGAGACTGAGCTTTTGTTCTCGTAGAAGACCGTAGCCGATACCAGGCTCACCGGTAGGTTCAGCAGGGCTTTTACTGAAATGTCAACCCAGAGGCAGAGCATGGCCCCCAGCAGCCCTTTATCAAACAGTATAGCCGCTGGTATAATGGCCAGATTCTTCAGCAAGATAGTCAACTCGGCCCGATTAACTGGTTTGAGGTTCTGCAACAGTTTATTCAACGAGTGAAACCCTTACCTGCGCAGGGGGCGGGCCCATACGCAATTGTTGAAAGCTTTCAAGTTGGCCCACGATCTCGACGGGCCAGGCTGGTTGTTGGCCATAGAAGATGCAGAAATAGTTACCCTGATTGGTATAGGCCAGTGCCCCGGCTTCTACCCTGGGTTGGGGGTTTTCTGTACCCAGGTTCTGGCCAATGGGCCCGTAAACTTCACTTCCCCATGAAACAAGCTCAATTTCAAGGGGTAAGAGTTTCTGCAGGCCACGGGCAATTTCGGTGTCGAAAAGCTCAGCCCTGAGCTCAAAGTCTGCAAATTTAAGGGATATTCTGCTCATAATAAGGTCATTTACAGCGAGTCTAAAATCCCTTTTTTTGCCCTATTTATAGCAGTAAAAGCATAATATTTGAGAGTGTTGGGTTTTAAATTGGGCTTCTTTATATCTGGGCGTGCTATGAGTTTTCAGTGAAACCCATGGCGAAATTAGCGGGTCTTGTTTTGGCTCTAGCCCTTAGCGCGCCATTATGGTCGGTCAACTATAGTTGGAACGGTTCAAGCAGTAGTTATACCAATGCTACGGCATGGAACCCTACCGGCTTACCGGCTGCGGCTTCGCACTGTGCTATTTTTGGCGTAAACATGTCGATTCCTATAGCGGTGTTGAATGCCGACGTTGTTGTTGGTGGTATTACTCTGCTTAATACCAACCCTAATTCATTTCGCATAGATGATAGCGGAACGCAAACCGAGCTGGTTGTAGCTTCAAGCGGTGGGTGTACCGTACCTGACCCTGGCGGTGGTGGGGTCGACATTCAGGGGGGCACTCTCACCATGGGTACCGGCAACCCCCAGTTATGGATCACCAGCTCATTCAGGGTTACCGGTGGTACCATTAGTAACATCGGCACAGGCGATATCTCATTGCGGGGCAACGGTACTCATAACGTTCAGTTAGCCCCCGGTGCCAACATCTCGATGAACCTCGTTATTGACAGCCAATCTGGGGCCGGCACTTTCAATGCCACCAGTAGTTTCTCATTTGATGCTGGTTCTATGACGGTGAGAAATGGTACCTTCAATACCCAGAGCATTATGCAAGAGATTCCGGCTTTAAGAGTTGAGGGCGGTGTCTATAATACTGCTTCTGCTAACGTGATTGTCAATGGTGGTATTACTCTTACTGGCGGTATTCTTAATGGTGACAATGGGCATTTTCAAGTGAATGGAAGTTTTCTCAACAATGGCGGAGCATGGGATCCGACTAATGCGCGTCTTACCTTGACCGGCAACGGTGTTTCTGCCATTGGCGGTACGGGCACGGCACCAACATTCGATCGCCTTGACAATGTATTGAACAATACTATGCGTTTTGACCGCCCTACCACTGTTAATAGTAACTTTCGAAATGTAGGTCAGGCAATCTTACAGGCTAATCTTCATCTTAATGGCAATGCAGATATTGATAACATTATGACCATTAACGACAACCGTACCCTCTACGCAGACGGTGGCTTTAATGCCGGCTCATCGGGCACAATCTCTCTCAATGGTACCAATGCGGTTTTGAAGCTGGGGGCGGCTACTACAACGATTCCCTCTGGGTTGTCTGTAGGGGTGGGTAATGGCACCCTTGATCTGGCCTCAGTGTCAGGCTCGTATGTAAACAATGGCAGCATTGCAACCACGGGCAGCAGTCGTATTATTGGCGTGACTCATGGGCGGGTCAATGGTTCGCCCAGCCCGTTTAAGGTGGGTCTGCATTCAATCTCATTCACGGTGAATGATCGGGGGCTCAATTTAGATGGTAATGCGCCCGATTCTGTAACGGTCACGGTGACCTCGGCTATCAGTGGTGACTCAGAAACGCTGACACTCTGTGAGACCACTGACAACTCAGGCAGTTTCACCACGGCCAGTAATGGCGGCTGTACCAGTGCACCTCTGGCTACCAATGCCCAGACCGGGGCTGGTAATAACAACGGCACTCTCTACCACAACGATGATGGCAACATCACCGTGGCCTTCACTGACCCCTATGATACTGGCGACACCGGCAGTACGGTTTTTACCGGTTTCTCAAAAACCAAGTGGCTGGCCAGTACCTGTAACTCAGATAACTGGAGCAATGCTGGTTGCTGGTCAGCCGGGGTGCCCGTAGCCAGCTTTGGCATTGGGGTAGATTGGTCAGGTTTCAGCGGCACAGCCGTAGTAAATGTCGATACAACGGGCAATGGTTCTTTTCTTGAGGTGCCAGCCAGCGGTACAAATGTACTGCAGTTGAACATGAATACAACGGTGATCTTAAGTGGAAATATTCGAGTCGAGGGGCGCCTGGGTCTGGTGGGTGGCTCGCGTTTCGAGGTCAATGGTGGTGATATCACCGTGGTAAACGCCAGCTCACGCCTTGGCATGTCTAATGCCTATTTTGCTATTTCAAATGGCGGTTTTGTCAGCGCTCAGACAGCAGGCTGCAGTATAACTGCAAATTCTCTGATTCAGTTCGCTGATAACAGCGGTGGTTCGCATAACATTCAGCAAGCCTGCAATGTGCCCCGCATACAGTTTACCGCACCTACCAGTGCAAGCTACACACTGCAAGGTAATTTGAGTGTTGATGATCTGACCGTTTCGGGGGGCACTTTTAATCTTGATTCTCATAACTTGACTATTAATAACACAATTACCAGGGTCGGTGGGGGAACCATCAACTCGCAGACCTCAACCCTGCTTATGAATATGACCGGGGCCGCAACTCTGCCTCTTTTAACCTGGAACAATGTGACTATCAACAGCGGTACCATTACCCCTGAGGGCGGCGGCACCATGGATATCAACGGTGATTTGATTATCAATGGGGGCACCTATAACGGTGGCGCAGTGAACCATACTGTAGCTGGCTCGTGGTTGACCAACAACCCGGGTTCATTTTCTTTTGGCGGTGCAACCGTTCGTTTTGATGGCGCCACGGGTTCACACACTGTGCGATCAGACGGTGATTCTTTTAACGAAGTAAGGTTTATCGGTGGTGCTGGCTCGACCTATACTCTGGCTGATACACTTACGACCAGTGGCGATTTACGTGTCAGTAGCGGAACTGTGAATACTTTTGCAGCAAGTGTCTATCATAATGTCAATGTAGCCAGTAACTTCTGGTTTTCAGGGGGAACCCTGAATCTGGGCGATGGCAGTGGTGGCTCGACAGTGCAGGTAAATAATCTGATTTTCTCTGGCGGGGCCTTAAACAGTTTGAATTCAACCTTCAATATGACCGGCACAGGCAATATCAGTGTCGCAGGCACCCACCAGTTCTACGATCTTGTGGTAGCGCCGATGGGTGGCACTACCAGCATGAGTGTTAATATTGAGGTCACCAACGAGCTGCGCTTTGGTACCGGCAATTTTAATCAGAGCAACAACAATATACTGTTCTTGAACAATGCAAATTCGTCAACCACAACCCCGTTAAACCTTTCGACCGCCCCCACTTCATGGACGAACGAAGGCCGCATTGAATACCGTTTTTCAAAAGACTCAAATGGTATTGTCACCGGTCGCACCTATGGTAATGATTTGCGGGCCTCGGCCACAGATGGTCTGAGTTATACCGCCAGCGGGCCAATTACTGTCAGCGGTACCGTATTGATTGGCAGTCTGACGGCCTCGCCGGCCAGTGCTCCCCGCTTTATGTTGAATAACCATAACTTAACCATAAATGGGGCAGGCATGCAGGTGGGTAATGCCCCCAATGAGCATGCTGCTTTTATAGCTGGTGATGCCACCTTTCAGACTAATATTTTTTCAGTGGCGACCACAGGCAGCTATTTCACGGCCGGGGCTGGTAGTTGGCAAATAAACGATAACTACACCAATGCATCAACCAGTACCAATTTTAACTGGGGCAGTACCTCACTTCTACTCGATGCAGGCTCAAACCCAACCACTATCGATAATGGCCCCGTTGGTAACAATGCAGATTTTCCCAATACTACCATGCAGGGGGTAAACCCCTTCTCGATTAGCGGCAACAATCTCGAGTTTGCCAGTGGTTCAACTCTCACGGTGAATAACACAGTGAATCGCGGCGCCCACATTGTGATGGCCGGCTCGATCAACGATATAACCCAGAATATACAGATAGAAAATTCCCCCACCGTGGGCACCCCCCAGGTAAACGGGCAGACTGGTGCACCAGTGAACATACCGCAACCTAACCCCACTTTCAGCTGGGTTTTTGCTGATGCTGACTCACCGGGGGGTACCGGTGATACTCAGGGTGCTTATCGCCTCTGTATTGGTACCTCTGCTATTAATGATGCCTTTGGCAACTGTGACCAGTTCGACAGTGGCAAGGTTTTAACAGCCACGGCCAGCTATGCCTATGCCGGGCCGGCTCTGAATGACGGGGTAACCTATCACTACAGAATCAGAGTGTGGGATCAAATAAACACTACCAGTGCCGATGCATCGTCAACCACCACAGATGCAACCTTCAGAGTAGTACCGCCAGCGCTGGTGGCTGCTGATGGGGTTAATGACCCGGCGGCTGCCAATGTGCTACCAAATGCTGCGAATGTGCTGGTGCATCACTTTACTCTGGGCGAAACCGGGGCCGACCCCAACCCAGTAAGGCTTAATGAAGTTGCTTTTAACCAGACGGGCACAGCTGCAGCCAATGCCATTGCCCAGGTGCAGATCTGGGCTGATAACGGTGATAATGTATTTAATGCAGGCAGCGATACGCAGATTGGTACCCTCAATACCCCTGCCACCAATGCCATGGCGGTCGATACTTCTGCTGCAAGCTATGATATTGCTGATGGGGCTACCGTAAGCTTTTTTATTCGCGTAAATCTCAGCAACAATGCTACCAACGGGCAGACGGTACGCTTTGAGTTTTCAAGTGCCACCGGGGTGCAGAATTCAAACCCGGTCGGGGCCACTGCTGGCTCAAATTCACAGTCGAATCTTTTTACCACAACGTGGGGCTCTCTAACCC
>CAZHLC010000230.1:0-6650 GCA_964532545.1 uncultured Leptospiraceae bacterium
GTTTTTCTACATTTTCACTATCGTGGCCCAGGGGCCCTCATTTTTGCACCCCTATGGCTATGCAGTGCTGCACCGCATGCACCACATACACAGCGATACCGAAGATGACCCCCATTCGCCGCTGAACTCAAAAGACATCTTTTCAATGATGTGGAAGACCAAGCACACCTATGATAATTACGCCTATCGCAAGGTTGAGCCAGAAGCCCAGTTTACCCGCGATTATATTCCCTCATGGAATTTCATCGATAAGCTGAGCCAGTCTTGGTACTACCGTGTTGGTACCGGCACACTCTATGCTCTTTATTACATGTACTTTGTACCCGAGGGTATGTGGTATCTTTACCTATTGCTGCCCATTCACTGGATTATGGGGCCCATTCACGGTGCCATCGTAAACTGGGGTGGCCACAAGTATGGCTATGTGAACCACAATACCACTGGCGATAACTCTAAAAACAGTCTGCCCATCGATTTTCTCACCATGGGTGAGCTGATGCAGAATAACCACCACGGCAACCCACAGTCGATCAACTTTGCCTACCACCGCTGGTATGAGGTTGATTTAGCCTATCAGATGATTCGGTTACTTGATCTACTGCGAATCGTCAAGATTCAGCCACCTGAAAAGGTACCCGAGCTGAAACACCCTGATAAGCTCGAACTTGAAACCGCTGCATAACTATGCAGACCCTGGTGAAACAACGGCGCAGCCGGGGCAGCCTCAGTAAAAACGAAATACTTGAGGCTGCGCTGGCGCTGCTTGAAGAGGGTGGCGTCTCAAACCTGAGCATGCGCGCCATTGCCAAGCGGCTGGGCTGCAGCGTGGCCAGCCCCTATACTCACTTTAAAAGCCAGCGCGAGATCATGCAAGAATTGATTCTGCGCAGCGAGCGCCGGCTGGCCCGTGAGTTGCGCCGGGCCCGGGCTTCGTCAGACGATGTGTTTGAGCAGCTTGAGGCCATTGCCCATACCTATTACGACTTTGCCCGCAGCAACGCTGAGGTTCACCGGGTCTTGTTTACTCTTGAGGCCCAGACTATTCAGCGCGAGCTGTTTCCGATTTTGCCCACCAGCTACCGTATCTTTCTTGAAACCATCAGGGCCGGGGTGCTGCAGGGTAAGATATCTTTTTCACGCGAAGCGTACCCCGCCATTGCCCGCACCATGTGGGCCTGGCTCTATGGTTTGATTGTAACTGAACTTACCAACATGAACCGGCGGCCTACCACGGCTCAGACCACTGACCCAGTCAGTGAAGGTATTCATTTTTACCAGATTCTGCTGAAGCGCGGCGAGAGCCCCCTTGAAAATGTGGGCGGGCGTTTGAAGAATCTGATTAAGCGTTAGTTCTGCTTCTTTGGCAGACTCGCCCGTGCCTTTTTCTTGGCCAAATCACAGGTTTGCTCAGGCTTTGGTGGCTGATCAAGGTGCAGCATGGTAGCCACAAAGCTGAAGGGCGCCTTAACCAGACTATAGCTGTCTTTAAAGAGAGCGTCGGCAACCCCGGCTGTCGTAACACCAAACCGAGGTTTCAGAGCTGTACCCCTGATGTGCAGGGGAATATGGTTCGCCAGATTCATGAGCTTCAGCTGGTGGGCATCAAGTGCAAACACCAGATTTAACCCGAGGTTTGCCAGATTCAGGCCCCCGGTTCCGCTGAGGGTGAACTGGTTGGTGTTCAAGAGAAAGACCCTGCTATCTGCCTTGCCCCTGCTGATATTTAGCTCATGTACAAAACATGTAATCTGGGGCAGGGGTGTTAACCAGCTTTTAATAGCACGGCTGCCCCTGGGGCCGATCATTTTAAAGAGGGCTGCATCGTTGGTTTTTACCGGGCCAATCTGTGTCAGGGCTGTGCCCTGAAGTGTTTTTCGCAGCTGCTTTAAACTGTGAATATCAGCTGTGAGACTGGTTTCAAAACTCAGGTTACCCTGCAGCAGATTGGTATTCTCAGCTGTTTTAAGCAGCGGGCCAAGGGGCAGGTTGGTAAGCTTGAGTGCCAGGCTGGCCTGTGAATTTTTAAAGTCTGCGTTTGCCACTTCTTTGAAAGACAGGCGGGCCTTCGCAAGATCGACAAAAAGGTCTTGTTGACCATCTGCATAATGCAGGCGAATATTTTCTAAAAACACATGGTCAGCCACAACTGCAAGGTGCTCGCTATGGCTCTTCTCGGGCCGTTTTATCTTTTGGGTTTTCTTTTTTTGCATAGAGCGAAAGTTTTAGCCCTGTTTAGCTGGTTTTCTGCCTATTTTTTCTAAAAAGTACTACAGCAATCACAGTCGCGGTCGATAGATATGATAATGGTGATTATTTCAAGATTCATGATGGTGGCCTTCTTGCTGGGTTCGAGCCTGGTGGCTCAAGAGCGCAAGTTTGAAAGCCTGCCCAGCCCTATCAACAGCAAGTACAATGACTTTGCCCCCAGCTTGACTGCAGATGGCAAAACCATGGTATTCAGCAGCAATCGCCGGGGCAGCGTAGATATTTATATTACCTACAAAAATAACGGAAAGTGGACTGTGCCCAGGGCCTTAACAGCTCTGAACTCGCGCTATAGTGATGAAACCCCTTATATTTCGCCCAATGGCAGCATGATTCTATTTGCCTCAGACCGCGATGGCAGCTTTGAGATGCCCCGCGATGCCAGCGGGCGGGTGCGGGTCTCATTCGATATTTATATGTCAACCCGTAAGGGTAACAGCTTCTCAAGGCCCCGTAAAGTGCCCATGGTGAATACCACCGATCATGAGAAGGCCCCCTCATTGAGCCTTGATGGCAAGTTCATCTTCTTCTCTCGCTGGAAGTTCGGTACCATGTCAGGCTCACGTATTTATGGCGCAGCCATTCAGAAAGATGGTTCTATGGGGCAGGTGCTGCCTCTGCCCGCTGAGATTAACAGCGGCTCAGCCGAGTTTGGTTTTGTGCCGGCCACTGACCGTAATGGCTATTATTTCTCAGCCGCCCGTAAAGATACTAAGGGTATGTGGGATATTTATTTTATACCCATTCTGGGTAAGAGCTTTGGCAAAGTCGAAAAATTACCCAATGCGGTGAATTCAACGGCCTCTGACAGCTATCTCACCAGCAATAAGAACTATATTTACTTTTCATCAAACCGCAAGGGTGGTCTGGGTGGCTTTGATATCTATGCCTATGCCATGAAGCAGGTGCTGGTTGTTAAGGTTATTGATAAGAAAACCCGCAAGCCCCTTGAAACAAAACTTGAAATGAATACCGCTGGTATGCCCATAACAAACCAGCGTACCAACAAAAAGGGTATTTATGAGTTTGCCAAAAAGAAACCCCTTGAGCGCATTCGCGTAAGCAAAGAGGGCTACCAGGCGGCCACTATTCATAAACCCATCTTTAAAGATGACACTTTGCTGGTTGAATTAGAGCAGAAAGCTAAGAAGCAGCAGTGGCAGGTAACTGTACTAGATAGCAAAACCAAGAAGCCGCTACAGGCCCAGGTCACCGCCAAAGATAGTGCAAAGATCAATACTCTGCAGGCCAATGAGCAGGGTAACGCGATTTTTACCACAACTGACCCTGCGGTGATATCTGCTCTTTCAGCAACCCTGAAGGGCTATAAAGATTACAGTAACGAACAGCCTAAATTTGAGAAGCATAAGATTACCATCTATCTCGAAGAGCAGCCCCGAAACATTGCCTTCGAGCTGCGCCTGGTGAACAAAAAAACCGGCCAGCCGGTGATTGGCCAGGCGACTATTCATGTAGGTAAGAAAAAAATCAAATGGTCAGCCGACTCAGGTGGCCGCATTGCTCTTGATGTGAATAGCCGCGGCAAAGTGAATGCCGTCTCGGTAGCAGAAAGAGGTTATCTGCCTTACTACAAAGAGAACCCCGAGTTCACCGAAGAAGGCCACATCGTTTATCTTGAGCCCGTCGAAAAAGAGAAAAGTTTCACCCTGCATAATATTCAATTTGATTTCAACTCGGCCCGCCTTAAGAGCCGCTCTAAGGTTTTTCTGAAAGAGCTTTCGACCTATCTTAAAGATAACCGGTCGCTGCGCTTTCGTATCATAGGCCACACCGACCTCAATGGTTCGGCCGAGTATAACAAAAAGCTCAGCCTGCGCCGGGCCAAAGCTGTAAAAAAATATCTGGTTCAATCAGGTGTTGCAGCCCGCCGTTTCGAAGTCGCAGGCGCTGGCAAAAGCCGGCCGCTGGTTAAAAAGAAAAGTGCCAAAGCTGATGCACTTAACCGGCGTACAGAATTCAAGGTAATTGATTGATGATTTTAGATTCTGCCAGAATGAAGTCACCCGCAGATCACCGCCAGGGCTATCTCGCATCTCCCCTCACCAAAGCCCTTTGCCCTGGCGGTGGCCTGCGGGTGACTTCTGGCGGGCTCTGAAGGGTTGTTTCTAACAACCCTTCAGCAGGTTGTTGAAACCCAAAGCCCCTTTTATCATTTGACAAACCAGCCTATGTTAACAGCCTAAATGGCATGCGTTATTATATCGCAGTAACAGTTTTTGGCATAATCTATTTTCTGGGCAGCTACAAGCTGTTTCGGGGGTTCTTTGCCCACGAATACCAGAACGACCCGGTGCTGGCCTGGCCTGAATTCGGGGCCTATCTGGTCTACTTCATCGCGCTGGTTTTCTTTGCCCATGTTTCAGCCAGTTTCTATTTTAACCGGGCCTCAGACAAAAAGAAAGTCACTCTTGATGGGCAAGAGCCCGAAACGCCGGGTAAAGTCATTGAAGTGGTTGATGGTTCGGGTGATGTGGGGGCTGACATTGAGGCCAACGTCGGCGCCCGGCTGAAACAAAAACGTTAATCTTTTTTCTTGTTAACCAGTGAGCGCAGGCGCAACTCGCGTAGCTGCTTTTCATCAATTTCTGAGGGGGCATCTGACATCAGACACTGGCCCTTCTGTGTTTTGGGAAAGGTAATCACATCACGAATCGAACCCAGGTTCAGAGCCAGCATCAGAATACGGTCAACCCCGAAGGCTATGCCACCATGGGGTGGGGCCCCGTACTGCAGGGCGTCGAGTAGAAAACCAAAGCGCTCCTGGGCTTCTTCATTTTCGATTTGTAACAGTTTAAAAACCTGGCTTTGCAGAGCAGAGTCATGAATACGAATGCTGCCCCCGCCAATTTCGAAACCATTGAGTACCATGTCGTAGGCGTCTGAGCGTACTTCTGCGATTTCTTTTAACTCAGCATCGCTGAGGTTGGCGGCATCTTTCAGCGCCAGAATTTTTTCGCGGCCCTCGGCTGTGGGTGCCGTAAAGGGGTGATGCAGACTGTTAAGCTTGCCATCTTCAAGGCCAAACAGTGGAAAGTCAACGACCCAGAGCGCCTTGTAGCTGCCTGGTTTGATCATGTTGAGCTTCTCTGCCAGGTGGTTGCGTAATGCAGAAAGAGTTGCGAACACAATGCTGGCCTCATCGCCCGCAAAGAAAATAATATCGCCAGGCTGTGAGCCTGTAAGCTTTACCAGCTCTTCTTGAGCAGCTTCAGGTATAAATTTCTTAATCAAAGATTCGAGACCGTTTTCAGAGTGCTTGATCCACGCGAGGCCCTTGGCCTTGAAATCTTGCATAACCCAGGTGGTGAGGTCATCAATATCTTTACGCGAGAGGGCCGCACCGCCAGGCACTCTCAGGGCTTTCAGGCGACCGCCTTTTTCAACGGCTTGTTTAAAGACCTTAAACTCGGTAGTGGCAGCCCATTCACCCAGTTCGGTGAGCTGCATGTCAAAGCGGGTATCGGGCCGGTCAGTACCATACTTCTCAAGGGCTTCGTGGTAGCTGATATGTTCAATGGGCCCATCGAGGGTAATATCAAAAACCTCTTTCAGAGATTTCACGATCATATCTTCATTGAGTGCCATCACCATCTCGGGGCTTACATAGCTCATCTCAACATCAATCTGGGTAAATTCGGGCTGGCGATCTTTACGCAGGTCTTCATCACGAAAACAGCGGGCAATCTGGTAGTAGCGTTCGACCTGACCCACCATCAGAATCTGCTTAAAAATCTGTGGTGATTGGGGCAGGGCATAGAACTCACCGGCGTGTAATCGTGAAGGTACCAGAAAGTCTCGGGCCCCTTCGGGGGTCGACTTATTGAGTATGGGGGTCTCAACTTCCCAAAAACTATTCTCATTTAGATAATTACGAATAAACTGGCTGAACTCGTGGCGGGCCCTTACAGCATCTTGCATGGGCTGGCGACGCAGATCGAGGTAGCGGTACTTCAGGCGGTGTTCTTCGCTGGCATCTTCTTCATGCTCTTCAAGGGGTATGGGTGATGGTTTGGCTTTGCTGAGAATCGCCACACCCTGGGCTAATAGTTCAACCTCACCGGTTTTTAATTTGGGATTTATGGCGTCATCGGCCCGTCTGCGTAGACGGCCCTCTACCAGAATAACGTCTTCAGAACGCAGGCTATCGGCCAGCTCAATCAGCTGGTCACCCTCGGCCCGGTCAAAAACCACCTGCAAAAGGCCTGAACGTTCACGCAGGTCGGCAAAAACAACCCCACCGTGTTCGCGGTAGCGGTAAACCCAGCCGGCTACCACCAGGGTGTTTTCGCCCACATCTTTGGCGCTCAGCTCACCAGCTGCAATACGTTTTTGATAAAGAGAATTCAGATCAGAAGACAGGTTTA
>CAZHLC010000231.1:0-5482 GCA_964532545.1 uncultured Leptospiraceae bacterium
CCTCGAATAGTAAATGACCAGAACTTTGTCTTTGGCAACAGCGTCGCTGAAAGAAAGGGTGAGTGTAAAAAGAACGAATAGATTTTTGTAAAACATGCGAAAGCCCGGTGTCATACTACCAGGCTTTCGCAGTCTGGCTAGCTGAATCGTTTAGATGACAGCCGCCTGCTCAAAGTACTGCTGCAGGTCTTCTGGAATCAATTTCTTCATCTTGGTGAGAACCGGGGGTAACTCAGGTAATTCGTTTTCACTCCAGCGCCAGTCGCCGATTACATTATAGATGGGGGCTTCTTCACCCTGCAGAACATGAAGCACAGCTTCAACAATGTCGTCTTCATTGGTAGCGCGGTGTGGCGCATCAAAGCGGTCTTTGTACATCTCAACCTCACAGTTGTAAGCAAACTCATAAAAGTATGCAGGAAACTTCTTGCCTGAAGCCTTCCACTGGTCGCGAATGGGGCGCAGCTCTTCATAGAGATCTTTGGTCAGAGTTCGCTGAATCAGCAGCAGAATGCCCCGCAGCGATTTGCTGCTGAACAGGCCTGATCTGACGATCTTCAATTTCGCCGGGTTGGCGATGGCGGTCTCTTCCATGGCGATCTTGGTCATGGCCATGGCGCCATAGGCGCGCAACAACGAGTCTAACCAGTAAAAACCAGAGAAGGCAATATTAACTTCAGGGTTAAACTTTTGCATTAGCGATAGCATGGGGCGAAATGAAAAATTAAGACTGTATTCAACATCTTCACGGGTTGACCTATCCATGGGAATACCTACCCTGCCGAAGGCGGGAGTATAAACCAGCCCATAAAATGGGGCATGCTGCAATGCCTCGTAGGCAATTTTGCCAGCGGCATACATATTGTTGAGATCTATGCCTGTGATAGTTTCATCAAGGCTATCTAAGGCCTGCTCGCCCGAGGTGGTGCCAATGATTCGGGCCTCAGGGTTGAATTTTCGAATGGCTTTGACGGCGTTTTTGCCAGCGACGCTGCTGGCCCCGATTACTAGAAATTTCATAAGAACTCCTCTTTTTCGATTAAAGCCGACCGATCGGTCGGTCTATATTTTGGGCAGTAAAGCCTAGTGCGGCGCACTGTCAATTGTTTATTGGGATATTAATATCCCCAAAAATTGGCAGTCGTAAAATGAAATTATCTTTTGTCTAAAACGCGCTTCAGATCGCTGACCAAATCGCGCTGGGTGAAGTTTAAAAAGGCGAAAACGCCCCAATCACCATCATCAAGATTATCATGAAAAGTTTGAATGGTTTCTTTAGAAAAGTGGGCAATGTGCCTGGGATAGGTTTCATCGTAGCTATTGTAGCCAGCTATATAGTAGCCAATGTCACGCAGAAAACCCTTGAGATCGTCATCAGAGAGGTCTCTGGCCAACTGTCTGATGACCCGATCTAGACCCTGGGTGTATCTGGGGGCTTTTTTCATATGATTTGATAAATTTATCATCAGGTCGCGCTTATCAAGGCCCGCGCTTGCCAGCCCCAGTAAAAAGTCTTCACTTTGGCCGGGTTCGGGCAGGGTTACGCCCCGGGCCCTGAGAGCCTTGATCAATTCGCTGTTGTCAGTGAACATGACCTTGCTCTTCAAGTTGCTGATGATGGTATGAATATCAGCGGCAGTCAGGGTACGTAACTGAGACAAATCAAAAGGAAAGACCCCCGCTTCTTTGAGAAAACCGGTTTGCAGCAAAAATTCACGGGTGGTCTGATCATCGGCCCGCTTCAATAGCCCTGAGAACTGGCCTTCTTTCGCAGGCAGGGCCCGATAAAGCACAACTAGAAGTTTCGCAGCCCCTTTTGATTCGCCCCTGGCCTGAAGTTGCTCGAAGGGGCCCGCATAGGCCGGGTCAAGCTTAGTAATATTTTCTTTCGTCTTTACAGTGCTGGCTGTTTGAGTATGATCTGACAAACCTGGGTGCTGCTTCTTTGAGCCAAAAAAATAGTATATGCCACTAACTAAAAGCAATACGATTACGAGGCTATGCCAGGGGCGGTATTTCCTGGGGTTTTTCATCGGTGCCGGCCTTGTGAATGCAACAGCCTTTCTTTGCCAGGGGCGCTCTGAAGAGTCAATCAGAATACCGCACTAATTGATTGACCTTTCTATTAATCTTAATGTTTTGAACCTATGAAAATGAAATCAGTATTATTGTTCAGTCTCTCATTCACCATTTTAACTGGCTGCAAGAAGAAGCCAGCCGTTGATATCACCCCTTCTGATTTAAAAATCGCTAATGCTCTATACTTTCAGAAAAGTGATAAAAAAGATTCACCAAACTGCCTTGAATATTACAGCAAAGGCGAGGTCACCTCTGTAGAGGCCATTCAGAAACTTGTAAAATCAATGGTTGACCTTGATGGCATCGATGCAGTCGCCAGCTGTGGGCCATACAAGACTAAGGCCATCGCCGGTTGCACCGTTGAAGATAAAAACGCCCACAAGGTATTAACCGGGGTTGCTGAGGGCACCACTGTTACCTACGTAACCTATTATCTGGGCCAAGACAAGGCTGCCGCAGAGAAGGCCTGTAAAAAAATCGCCGGGGCTGAGTTTAAATTATTTTAAAGGCTTAAACCTACCACCCCTGCGGTAACCAGACAAATAGACACTACTTTAAGAAGTGTTACCGGCTCTTTAAAGTAAACAAAGCCCACAATTGAGATCAGCACCATGCCAACGCCGGCAAATACGGCGTAGGCATAGGTCAGGTCTAAGTCTTTCAGGGCAAAAATGAATACGCTGATAGAGATTCCCCAGAAAATAAAGGCAAACACACTGAGCCAGAGATTTGAAAAACCATCAGAGAGCTTCATAAGTGTCGATGAGAGAGTCTGGGCAATAATGCCCACAAGAAGAAAAAACCATTGCATATGACTTTGGTGAAAGGCACATTGTGCCCACGTCAAGAGTTAAAATGCAGTATTACTCAGAGCCAGGCGCAAACACCTCTTGCTCTTCTTCTATACCCTTCAAAGCATAGCGCCCTACCCTGCGAACCTCAGTGTCAAGGCAAGAGGCAACCTCTTTTGAAAGTAGCACAGGTTCACCCAGCTTTCCACAGAGCCCCTCAAGGCGTGAAGCCAGATTAACAGCCTGGCCTATGACCGTAAAGTCGAGGCGGTCAGGCGAACCAATGTTACCGTACTTAACAATGCCCAGATGTAAACCTATACCGTGTTTGAGAGTCGGGCGGCCCGCCGCTTCTCGTTTTTCATTAAGCTTCTCTAGCTGCCGGCCAGCTTCACCAGTGGCACGCAGTGCTGCGTTTGCAGCTGATGGGGCATCGTCATCATAGGCAAAGATCGCTAGAATGGCGTCGCCAATAAATTTGAGAATTTCACCGCCATTTTTACGCAGAGGTTCAGCCACAACTTCAAAATACTCATTCAACATGGCCACCACCTCAGCTTCACCTCTCTGAGTATGCCCGGTAAAATCGCGCAAATCTGAAAACCAGATCACCGCCCTCAGCTGCCGAATATCTCCCCGTTTGATCTGGCCCTGCAGTACCGCTCGGCCCGTGTTTTCACCCAGATAAATTTCAAGCAGGGTCTGGGTAATACGTTTCTGGGCAAAGATTTCTATACAGGCAGCGAGGGCCGGGGTCAGGGCGTCTAGAAACTCTACATTTTCAGTTGAAAACCCGCCCTGCTTAGCGGTAGCCCAGGTGAGCACATTGTATTCACCGCTGGTAAACTCTAATTCACGGGCATAGTAGCTGGTAGCACCCAGGGTTCGCATATCATCATAAATGGGGTATTCAGTCTGCTCATCAGCCTCAGCAAAGTTTTTGAGAATACGTTTACGGTCGTAGCGAACGGCATGAAAGGGGCTGTTTAGGTAGGGTTCGGTATCAAAGGCCCGGTGAGCGATGATATTCTCAACCACCATACCCTTTTCAAAGCGATACTCAAATCGCCGTAGAATAAACTCAAACGGAATGTTCATATTAAGATTTTCATTATACCACTGGTAGGTGATCGCCCCCACTTCTGGGTGCAGGGTACGCACATTAATTACCGCCCGCAAAATATGCATATCGATGTTATTGAGACGAATCATCAATTGGTAGAGAAACTGGTCTGCCGAACTGCTTTTTTTACCATCGGTAAGAATCCAGTGTTTGATTTCTGCGAAGCTGTTCATCGGGCGGGCCCCCCAATACCAGCAAATGCCGCTCTTTGCACAATCTCAAATAAAATGCAACATTTCAATGCTGTCACCGCAAACATGAGGGGTAAACCCTGGCTTCTTCGTCAATGTTTTTCATTGCGAGCCGGTTAAAAAATTGCTTGTGAGCTGACCTAATGTGACAAATCAATCAGACTAACTGATGAAGCAAAAGGTACTGTTAACCCGACCCTCGCAAACTGAAACGGCGATTGAATTATTTCCTGACGGCAATAAAGTTTTTGCAGACTACAGCCCCGAGTTGGCCAGCAGGGTTTTACCCGTTGCAAGCTTTGATGCAAAAGTAATTAACGAAGAACCCGGGCCCTGCGTATTTCTATATTACGAAGACCCGGCGGTTGATTTTCTTGAATGGCAAACTGATGGTCGCCTTATTACCCACTTGAAACAGGCCAAAGAAATCAGACCGTTTTCAGAAAAACCCGATACCAAAAAGATCATAGAACAACTAGGCGGCTCGCATCTTTCGCCTGAAACTTACGAAATTGATACAGAGCTACCCTCAGCCTATAAACCAGAGCGCTGGGCTGAGGTATTTGAAAATAAAATGCTCGAGGCCGGGGCCATTGATATATTTAACTGTCTGCGCATTGGCGGTGGCTACCCCTGCTTCGTGCAGGGCCAGCAGCCCAGTGATGGCCCCGGGTTTATGGCAGAGCTGCCGGCCCTGTATTATGAGCTGGCTTCGATCGATTTATATCTGTTTAAATTTGGTCGTGAATTTCAACAAATGATGCAGATGACTTAAGGCCTCAGCGCCGCCTTTTCGAATTCAAACGATAACCATAGTAGGCCTGCACCCGAAAGCCGCTGGGGTTTGAAGTCTCGCCCATATAGTGAATACTGCGCAATGTAATCTGCAAGAAAAAGGTATCGTAATTTGAATATAGAGGGGCGCTAAGGCCATACTGCCAGGCCATGGCCCCATTTTCACCAATGGTCTGCAATATACCCAGATCAAAGTAGAAAAACAGCCAGCCCAGACCAAAGCTGGTTTCGAAATACGGCTGCTCGTTATTGAATAGATAGCCACCCATGGCATCGAATTGCCAACCAACGATCGAATATAGACCATAGTGGTAGCCAGCAGCCGCACTGCCTATATTGTCGCCGTTATATGAAAGCTGGTAGCCACCGGCAGCCTTGATGGCATGCACACGGTCGGCACTGTAGCTAATACCGCCGTGAGCCAGTAAAGGTGCGACCAGGGCAGAAATCAATATCAGAATTACAGTGCGCAATAAACTCATGGTTTGAAATTCTTATAGAAA
>CAZHLC010000231.1:5492-6648 GCA_964532545.1 uncultured Leptospiraceae bacterium
CATGGTCTGTATCTTGACAAGAATCATCTTCAACTTATTTCAACTATTGAAAATACCAAGTGCTTCAGAAGCCTGCTCGACCACCTTTAAGCCCCCCCGTATGGTTTCTTGTTGCCATTCAGGGTCTTCAGGGGCAAAAGCTTCTTTAATTTTCGCTTTGGCCTGACCAAAGACTTCATCACTACTATCTGAATACTGATGGGCCCTGTTCTCGTAGCACAGGGCCTTAATGGTAGTCAGTGGTGAGGCCACACCGAACTCAGCTGTAATCACATCATAGTCAATCTTATTGAATTTCTTTAAAGCCCACATGCCAAACCCACCCGAGATCTGGTAAGATGTCGAGTCGGCTGACCAGGTTTCGATCTTATCTTCGCCAAAGATACGCTGCAGCTCACCATAGGCCAGATCTTTGCTATCACGATCAGCAAACAGCTTGTAATCACCGCGCTTGCCAAGGCCGGTATGAAAGTCTATGTGATAAACTCTTCTTGCTTTACCGATGAGCTTCGTGAGGTTTCGGTCAAGAATTTTGTATGTTTCAGACTTGCCCCTTCCCCCAAAGAAGACGCCTTTCGCAAATTCGTACTGCCCGCCTACTACGGCATCTTTAAGGGCCTTGAAGCCATGCCTCAGCACTATGCCCGCTGCCTTAAGTGCGAATAGCTCATTAAAATTGGGCGCAAGGGGGGGATTTAGAAAGCCGTTAAGCCTGCGGTATTTCTCATGCACCCCTTCGTATTTATCACCTTTCAACATAAAGTTACGATTAAGATCAATATTCTCTTCGTTGACCCGGCGCAGGTGCGAGAAACCGTAGGGATTCAGCGCATGCAACAGCAATACGGCTGAACCCTTAGCCAGTTTTTTTGTGACCAATTGATCAAGCAATGCATGCTGAACCGCGGCCCCCAGAAAGCCCTCAATACCATGCAGCCCGCTTGAAATCACCAGTAGCTTCTTAGCGGTAACCGGGCCAATTCGCACAGCATCAATCGTCAGCTTTTCACTGTCAGGCCCTTTGGCCTTAAGAGCGAACTTTGAAACCGCTTTTTTGAGTTTCTTCGCTCTCATTCTGAATAAATCTCTAGAATTAAAATAGTTATCTGGAAAATATGATTTTACACAATTTAAATAACCCCTCCGGGGTTTTGGG
>CAZHLC010000232.1:0-6626 GCA_964532545.1 uncultured Leptospiraceae bacterium
TTTTCAGGCGCCAGAAAACCAGACTGGCCGAGAGCGATATGCCCACAAGGTTGGTGGCATAGAGCAGGCCGGCGCCAAAAGTGGCCCGCAAATCGCCCAGCCCCAGAGCAATACCCACGGTGCAGAGCGGTGGCATCAGGGCCACCGCAATAGCAACACCTGAGATTGATGAGCTGATGTTAGGGTTTACAAAAGCATAGGCACCCACCAGACCACTGGCAAGGGCAATAATAATATCATATAGATTAGGGTTTATACGCCCATTGATCTCACTGTTAAATTCAACCCCGGGGGTGAGTAACGTAAGGCTGGCCGCAATCAGCAGACAGGCGGCACTGCCAATCACCAGGGTAAAAACCGAGCGCCATAGCAGGCGCTGATCGCCCCAGACCGTAGCCAGGGCCAGCCCAAGAATGGGCATCATCAGTGGCGCAATCAACATCGCACCAATAATTACCGCTGTCGAATTCTGAAACAGACCAAAGGTTGCGATGATACACGAACCCAGAAGCAGAACCAGAAATTCTTTACTTAAACGGGCTGATGCTGCAATGGTTTCATAGGTCTGCAGCTTTTCAGATTCTTCACCCTTGAGGTTCTGGTACGACTCATACATCGAGCCAAAACGTTTCAGCAGGCCATCATTGTCTTCGCCATAGTTGGCCCAGTTTGACCTGAGAAAACGCCAGAAACTGCGCTGTTGAGTTTCATCTTTATTATGTGTTTCTTCAGTAGGCCCTGTTCCGCTTAGAAAGCCAATGGCCCGGCCCCAGAAACCTGTCTTTTCAGGTTCAGTGGCCTCAGTCTGCTCAGACGGTTGTTCGATGTCTGGCTCTTCACCCTTTTGATCGCCCATTAAACAAACTCATCAGCCAGCAATGACGGTCAACATGAAAATAAAAGCAGAGGGCAAAATCAATGCCCCATCGATCAGACCACTGTAAACAATTTCGTTTTTAAACATCGAGTCGGCTCTCAGCCGGTTGTTTTTCGGGCCGCCTGTGGCCCTCTGCAGAGCAAGAGTCAAATAAAGATAAAACCCCAGAGGCAATAAATCGACGAAGAACCAGCTGTGGCCGGTGGTAATCACTGTGACAATCACCAACCCAAGGGCCGCCAGCAAAACCACACTCTGCAGCAAAGCAAACTGAAACGGTGAAAAGCGTACCAGCGGGTTGGGTTTGCCACTGGCCACATCGCCTTCAACATCTCTGAACTCAAACCAGAGCACATTGCTTAGAAAAATCAGGGTTCTAGCCAGCGAGAAGTATAGCAAAGCAGCGTGATCAAACACAGATTGCAGCGGTACAATGACAGTGGTCAGACACCAGACCGCGCTGATTAACACCGGTTTGGCAAGGCGCCCCGCCATGGCTCTGATAAAATAAACCAGACAATAGTAAAGAGCCAGGGGCAACAGGGCAAGAGCTATAAGCTTAAGGGTGAGCAGCTCAAGTTTTGCAGAGAAAAACGCCGCTGCTGCCAGGGCAACCAGGGTGGCCCCATAAAGTTGTGTTTTTTTGTCAGCAATAAAGGCGCTACGCTGAGGCACGTTAAAATCGTCGGCACGGGGTGATAAGAGGCGATCAATGTTATACACGGCCAGAGCACCACAGCCGATAAACAGCAGATAATGGCACGAAACAGAAACGTTAAAAAGAACGTAAGAGCTGTAGCTCAGGCCGGCGGCTACCAGCCCAACTAACAGGTTGCTATGAATGAAAAAACGAAGTAAAACTTTGATGTTTATTTTACATCAAGCATACGCCCCAGCTGAACTCGCTGCTTCAGCTCAAGATCGTATAACTTTTTCTTTACTCTTTTATCAGTGCGGCGCAGATATTTTTTGTAAGTCTCCATAATTTTGAGTCGCTTATCAAAAAACGGTACTGATTTTAGATCAATCTCGAACTTCTTTTTGAAGTTCACGTCTGATTTGAGTTTAAAAGCCGTTGAAAAATCTTTATCATTGGGGTCTTCGACATCAAAACCCCACTTGTCTTTGGGTGGGGCGGTATCGTAATAAATCAATTTGATATCGTCATTGCGATCAATCTTGCCATCATCAAAATACGTAGGTGTGGGGTTTTCGATCTCGCGCTTCTCTTCCATAAAGCGGTTACCAAAGGGGTTCAGACGGCGAAAGGTGATCTTCACCAGATCAAGATTCTTACCCTCGGCGTCGGTATAAAGCGAAACCTCGCCATTATAGATATAACGTTCAGAAATCGATTTGATTGATTCGCCGTTTGCAATAGGCAGAGTAAATACGTATACCCCACTCTGCTGCTTAATGAACTCATCGCGATTTTCAAGATATTCAGAGGTCATTAACTGAGGCAGCGATGCTTTGATCGAACGGTGCAATAGATCAATTTCAATGTCGCCAAAGCCGGTTTTCTCGGCCTGCTTTTTCTGCAGCTCTCGCTGGGCAATAACCTGAGGGTCGACAATTTTGCCGTAGTTCATTTTCTGGGCTACCAGTGAACCACCCACTAACAGGCTCAGCAGTATTGATAATAGCAGTACTTTTTTCATGATAAATTTTTCCTTAATCTATTAACGTCTAAAATCCCATTAGACTTTAATGGCAAACAAAAAAAAATCACTGCCTGCTGAAAAAAAAGCGTAAAAAAGCCATATTATGTCACCTGTTGGGTGCAAAAAGCCACCGGCCCGGGTGTTACACTTGCATGAAACAAGCAACCCTTGAAAGCTGGCTGGGTAATTTAGCTGCAGGGCATACTAATTTGGCTGGTGAACAGATTGACATAGATTCTTATTTTCGCAAATATTCGCCCATGGTTTTGCGCCGCTGCAAATCAATACTGGGTGATGATGATGCCGCCTACGATGCTCTGCAAGAGGTGTTTATGAAATTGCTTAAAAAGCAGAGCAGTCTGAAGCATCAACATCCCTCAAGTCTGCTTTACCGTATCGCCACCAATACCTGTCTCAATATGATTCGCGACAACAAGAGGCTTGTGAAAGACGATGGGCTGGCAGAGAAAATTGCTGCGGTTGAAAAAGTTGAAGATCAGGTGCTGGCCCGTGACTTGATAGACCGTATATTTAAGCGACAAGAAAGCACTAACCGTTTGATTGCGGTTATGCGCTTTATAGACCAGATGACCCTGCAGCAGATTGCCGATGAATTAAAGCTTTCAGTTTCAGGGGTGAGAAAAAGACTGCAGAAGATAGCAACTCTGGCAGAAGAGTTTAAAAAAGAAATTGATGAGTGATTTTGACTTAGAACTGGAACAATATCTACTGGGTGAACTCGATGATGCCCGGGTACAAAAACTCAAACAGCAGCTGGCCACAGACCCTGCCCTGCGCCAGCGTTTCGAAAAACTGCAGAAAGAAAACAAAGATATCATCTATGACAAAAAGGCCATGGGCGTTTTGCAGAACCTCAGGCAGCAACCAGCAGCCAAAGCCAAAACCGGCCTGCTCACACTCAGGCCTGCATTGGCCGTGGCCACTCTGCTTGTGGCCGTGGTTGCCGGCCGTCTGCTTTTTTTTCAACCCGAACCATTTGAGCGAACCAAGGGTGATAGCAGTGGTCTGGTCTTCTTCAAAAAAAGTGCCAGCGGTGCCCAACAACTGGGCCAGACTGAAAAAGTCAGCTCGGGCCAGACTCTACAAATCAGCTACCGTGCACCGGCCGGCCACTATGGTTTTATCTTCTCAATCGATGGCAGTGGTAAGGTCACCCCGATTTATCCAGAAACACAAACTGCCCATCAACTGCAGGGCGGCAGCCTGAAATCGCTTGACTTTGGTTATCAGCTTGATCAGGCCCCTGAATTTGAACGTTTCTTTCTGGTTACAGCCGAGACGAAATTCAGTATTAACACAATCTTAGCCCAGGCTGCATCTCTTGCTAAAGACCCAGAGCGGGCCCGCAAAGCCCAGCTTGACCTGCCCGGCCAGTTTACCCAGAGCAGTAAGCTTCTTTTAAAAAGATGAAACGCCTTCTTCTTTATTTCTTCGTGCTGCCGCAGGCGGTATTCGCCGTTGAGACCGTAAGGTTTGGTTTATTCGTAGGTGCCAACTATGGCGGCAAGGGCCGCAGTTTACTCAAATATGCGCTGACTGATGCCCAGGCCATGAAAAAGGTTATGGCAGAGCTGGGTGGTATGGCGGCACAAAATCAGATCATCTTGTTAGAGCCAGGCCGCAAAGGTGTGCTGGCCGCCTTTAACCGCCTCAGTGAACGGGTGCGCAGAGCCCGGGGCGCTGGCCTGAATGTGCAGGCCTTCTTCTATTATTCGGGTCACTCAGATGAAAACGGTCTGCTGCTGGGCGACAACCGCCTGCCCTATCGCCAGCTAAAAAACCAGATTGAACGCTGGCCGGCCCATGTCAAAGTTGCGATTCTCGACTCTTGCTCATCGGGGGTTCTTACCCGCATTAAGGGGGGCCGCAAGGTTAAACCCTTTTTAATCGATCGTTCAGCAGCGGTAAAAGGTTATGCTGTTCTGACCGCCAGTGCGGCCACTGAAGATGCACAAGAATCTGACCGTATTCGAGCTTCATATTTTACCCATTACCTCGTAGCCGGTCTGCGCGGGGCTGCCGATAACAACCGCAATCGCCGGGTAACCATAAACGAGGCCTATGACTATGCATATCAGCAAACCCTCAAAATAAGCCAGAACTCTTACAGCGGCCCACAACACCCGTCTTTTGATCTCAATGTCAAGGGTGCAGGCAGCCTGGTGCTTGCCGACTTGCATAAGGCCGCTGCAACCCTGATTCTGGGGCCCAAAATACGGGGGCGTGTGTTTATCGTAGCTGAGGGCCACATGGTGGCTGAAGTCGATAAACGTGCGCGCAAAGACCTTGATTTAGCAGTTGGGTCGGGGGAATTTCGAATTGTATTACAACAGAGTGACCGTCTCTACGAAACCAGAGTGCGCCTGGGGCCGGGTGAAAAACGCCGGGTGCTTCGCTCGAAGATGAAAAGGCGAAAAAGGTTCAGAAGACGCAGCAAAGGCCCAACCCCATCACATACTGGCTTCTACAGTCGTTTTCTGATGGGGCCAAGCTTTAACCTTTTTATGACCCGCGAAGGCCAGCTTGATGCTTACGACCTGGCAGATCTGGGTGCTACCTATCGACTTGAGGTTGGCCACAGCCTGCGCCGCAATTTAATGGGTTTTGCCTCAGCCGGGGTTGTAGGGGTCAAACAGCTGACCAAACGCTCACCCGAAATTGCTGCCAATGCCTGGCACTTTGGGGCCGGGGTAACCTATTTCTTCATGCCCTGGAATGTGTATTTATCTTCAGCTCTCAACTATCAGTTTAACACCATTTCAATAAAAGAAGTAAACCAGCCCGAACAACGGTTTCGCTCGGGGGGTGGCCCTTCACTCTACTTTGCCACTGGCAAAGAATGGCCGGTGGCAGACAATATGGGCATCGGAGTATGCTGGTTTGGCTACTTCGGCTTTGGCAGCGTGCGCAGCAGTGCTGAACAACCTCTCGGTACAGGTTCAATACAGAACTTTGCCATGGGGCTGGCGGTTACTTTTACCTATAATTGAAAATTAAAGTGCAAAAATTTCTCTTTCAGGTGTTACATACCCAGAGAGAAATTTTATGTTTAAAAAGATTGTATTACTATTGTTACTCAACAGCCCGCTATTGGCCAGCAGCCAGTGGCTCAAATTTGACAGCCGCCCTTTCAGACCACTGGGTGCTGATGTAAATGAGATCAAATTTGATTATATTGTTCTCAACAACAACCGGGTCAACGCCACCATGGGGGCCCACTACCCTGTTTACCAGTATCATAAAGACGATCAGAAGTTTCAAATGGGAATCTTCGGTCTGGGCTTCAACCGCCTGAACTATGACGGTTTCAATTTTGACCTCAACTCATATGATGCTATCTTCGGGGTCTATGCAGATTACCGCAAAGGCGCCACCAGCTTCAGCCTGCGCTATACTCATATCAGCACCCACCTCAGTGAAGGTGTGCTGGTAAACGGCAACGAAGACCATGCGGTCTTTCGTTATTCGCGTGAACATCTGCGTTTTCTCATCGACCACAGGTTTACCCTTGGCCCCTTTATTTTACGCCCTTACACCGGCTTCACCTGGGTGGTGGCAGCCGTCTCGCCTGATGAGTTGAAAAACCGCCTGCTGATTCAGGGGCAGCTGGGCGCCGAAGTGTATCTCAGCTCTTTTGGTTTTGTGCAGCCCTTTGTGGCCTTTGACCTGAGTGCGGCCACTGAACATAACTACTTTGTTAATAAAAGCCTGGTCGCAGGTCTACGCTTTATGGGTGATTCTGAGGCTTCTTTCAGACTGCAGTTTCAGTATTACAAGGGCAAAGACCCCCGGGGCAATTTCTATAGCAAAGATGATGAGTTCTACGGTGCTGGCATTGCCTATTATTTTTAATCAGGGGTTAGTAATGATGCCAATACGATAATCTGTCACTGCGGTATTATCAGTGCGGGTTTCATCATCATACCCTACGCGCACAAATAGATCGTCATTTGATTTTGCCTGAAAATAAACAAAGGCATTCTTTTCGCGTACATCGCGCCTGATGATCAGGCTGTTACTGTTGGCATTTGAATCATAAAGGGCAAAATGAATATCAGCAGTGG
>CAZHLC010000233.1:0-6592 GCA_964532545.1 uncultured Leptospiraceae bacterium
TCACCGCGAACATCTTTGGCAATATTTCAGAGGCCACCAGCTTGGAAAAATTTGTCAGCTTCTGCTGAGAAATGAGCGTGACATAGGTGAAGCCTTTGTCTGGCAATGCGAGAAGGCGCGGGCAGACTTTGCCTTTACCCAGAATAATCACCAGGCCGCACAGAAGTCTTATTTGAATATAATGATGAATTACTCACATCTTCGCAAGCCTGAATGGCATGATATCTATAAGGGATACTTACTGTCTTCGATGCAGCTGTTGAATTCAGGTGAGAAGATCTCACTGCAAGAAATCATCGATAATCTCTCGCCCATTATTGACCTTTACCCCAGCTGTAAAAATGAGGTTGTCTCTGGTATTCTACAAATCAGACGGCAGCGCAAGATTGATTTGCCAGTTGCAAAGCTTAAAGACAAATATAGCCATTGCAGCCAGCTCTCTGGCCTGCTTCAGTCTATTTAAGCAGCCCAGCCAACTGTGCATTCTTTTTTATGGCATAGTTGTAGGCCCTGCTACCCGAAGCGTCTTTATGTGATTTATCTGCACCTGCCGCCAGCAATACTCTGGCGGCGTCAAGGCGGCCTGATTCTGCAGCCATAATCAGAGCGCTTACCCGGCTGTTATTCTGGCCGTTCACATCTGCTCCGTTTTTAAGCAGCAGGCCAACAACCCCGGCATGGCCGGCCCGGGCAGCATACATCAGAGCTGTTGAGCCAAACTTCTCTTTATCTTTAACATTTGCACCATTGGCCATTAGAAAAGAAACCATTGCTGAGCTGCCCACATCTGCTGCGATTATGATTGCGCTTCGTCTGTAAACATCGCGTTGCCCCATTACTGATTTACGTTTTGCCAGAATTGTCCGAGCCACAGCAACCTGGCCTTTTTCTGCAGCCAGTAGAAAGGCACTCATTTTTCTTTTACGTGAAAAGATCTTTACCGAGGCGCCAGCTTCAAGCAGCGCCTCTGCTGCTATTGATTTGCCACCGCTTGCTGCATAGTGAAGCGGGCTTAACCTGTCTTTGTTTACCTGGTTGATATCGGCCCCTGCTGCAATGAGGGCGTTAATGAGCGACCTCGAACCCTGAAAGGCTGCGATGAATAGCGCTGTTTCTCCCCGTTGGTTCACTGCATGCACGATGGCGCCCGATTTAAGCAAAAGTTTTGCCACTGCCTCATTGTTTCCCTGAACAGCGTAAACCAGGGCCGTATTTCCAGCCTTATCTTTGAGGTTTGGCTCGGCTTTTGCCTGCAGCAAAAGGCGGCAGACTTCGAGGTGACCTTTAAAGGCTGCAGCAATCAGGGGTGTCTGGCCAGTTTGTGGTTCAAGCCGGTTCACTCTGGCCCCTTTGGCTAATAGTTGTTTTACCAATTCAGGTTTGCCATGAAATGAGGCCCCAAATAAGCCAATGGTACCCTGGGTGGTTTGCTGTTGCTGTTGTTGCTTTTTCTGGGCTTCTTGCAACTGCCTCAGCATGGTAGTATCGGCCCCAGCACGAATCAGTCTCTTGACCAGTCTATTGTTATTGAGTTTAACAGCCCGCAGCAGAGGGGTATCGCCGGCTTGATTCTTTAACTCAAGATCTGCATGACGTTTTATCAGCATATCGACAATTTTTTCATGACCGGCCTCAATAGCATAAAAGATGGCGGTCATTCCCTTGAGGTCTGGCAGATCAACCGAGGCCCCTTTATCGAGTAGAAGCTTCACAATCTTCTTATGCCCCTGAAACGCTGCCGCCATCAGCGGCGACTGGCCAGAACCCGCCTCACGGGTATTGACCGGGGCCCCCCGCTCAATCAACGATTTTGCAAAATCAAAGCTGTTCGAATTGGCTGCCGTAAAAAGAGGGCTACGCGGAATATACCGTGATTTCACAGATTTTTCAGTGAGTTTCGGGTTACGATTCTTCTCAATAAAGAAGCAGATACCCACCGCCATCGTTGCCCCGATAAAACCATAGGCCATGATCTTACTGCTGCGCATGCAGGTAAAACTCAGTGAACAAAAAAGGTTGTCAATTTCAATTGGCAAAGATTGCTAGTTTGCATGCCAGAGGGTTTAAAGGTCGCAATCATCGGTGCAGGCTACTGGGGGCCTAACCTTGTTCGTAACTTTGTTAAGAGTGAAGCCTGCGATGTTTTAATGGTTGCTGACCACAAGCCTGAAAAACTGGCAAACATTAAGAAAACCTACCCTCATATTGAGGTTACAGAATCGGCTGATCAGGTTTTCAGTAATAATCACATTGATGCCGTGGCTATTGCGACCCCCGTCTCAACCCATTTCGACCTGGTACGTGCTGCGCTGCAGGCCAATAAACATGTGCTGGTTGAAAAATCTTTTACCAGCAACGCTGTTGAAGCCGGCCAGCTGGTCAAACTGGCAGAAGAGAGGCAGCGTGTGCTGATGGTCGACCACACCTACCTATACACCGGGGCTGTGCAGCACATAAAAAAGCTTATTGAAAACAATGAGCTGGGCACACCGCAGTATTTTGACTCGATCAGAATTAACCTTGGCCTTTTTCAAGACGACATCAACGTTATTTCAGACCTGGCCACCCATGACATAGCAATTCTTAACTATCTGGTGAATTTCAAACCCATTGCCATAAGTGCAAATGGTATCAGTCACAGCCAGAATGCCATTGAGAATATCGCCTATCTGACTCTGCGCTATGAAAATGATTTCATTGCCCATATCAACTGTTCATGGTCTTCGCCAGTCAAAATCAGGCGCATACTTATTGGCGGTACAAAGAAAATGGTGCTATATGACGACGTTGAACCCACCGAAAAAATCAAACTGTATTCAATTGATCAGCAATCATCAGCAGAGAAAGATAAGGTGATTATCGACTACCGCCGCGGCGACATTTTTGTGCCCCATATTGCACCGAAAGAACCGCTTGAAAACGTTGTTGAAGACTTTTTGACAGCCATTAATAAGAACAAACAACCCCTGTCAGATATGCACGCTGGCCTCAGAGTTATGCAGATTATTGAAGCAGCAAATAAATCAATAAAAAACTCGGGGCTCGAGGTACCGCTGTGAACAAGATCACAAAACAAGACGAGAGGCTCTCGCTGGTTAACGTAACCGTGGGCGATGATGTAAAGTTTTTTCATTTTATTAATGCCTACGAATGCACCATCGACAGCGGCAGCAAGGTCGGTTCTTTTGTAGAAATTCAGAAAAACGTACACGTAGGTAAGAACTGTAAAATCTCAAGCCATAGCTTTCTATGTGAGGGTGTGACCATTGCAGATGGGGTCTTTATTGGTCATCATGTCTGCTTCATCAACGACAAACACCCCCGGGCTGTTAATACCGATGGCACCATGCAGACCGACGACGACTGGCAGCTGCTCAAAACCCATGTTGGCAGGGGGGCCTCGATTGGCAGTGGCACTACCATCATGGGGGGTGTAACCATCGGTGAAAATGCCATGGTGGGTGCTGGTTCACTGGTATTACATGATGTGCCGGCTGGTGCCACAGTGGCAGGTCGGCCAGCACGGGCTCTCAATTCTTAATGAATACTCTAGCGGGCAAAACCATCGTTATTACCGGCGGGGCTGGTCTGGTGGGGTCTCACGTCGCTGAACTTTTGCTCGAAGAAGATTGCAAACAGGTTATTCTCTATGATAATTTTATACGCGGTCGCCGCGAAAACCTTATGAACATTGAAGCTGACAAGCGCCTGCAAATTGTTGAAGGCGATATTCGCGACCGGCCTTCAGTAGAAAAGGTTCTCGAGGGCGCAGATTACTGCTATCACCTTGCAGCACTTCGTATTACCTACTGCGCTGAAAATCCCACTGAGGGTTGGCAGGTTATGTTTGATGGCAGCCACAATGTCTTCAACGCCTGTGTGAAACACAAAGTGAAGAAGCTTGTTTTTGCCTCGTCGGCCTCGATCTATGGCCAGGCCGAAGAGTTTCCTACCTCTGAAAATCATCACCCCTATAACAACACAACCCTGTATGGTGCAGGCAAATCAGCCGGTGAGGCCCTGTTGCGTGCGATGTATTATCGAGATGGACTGTCATACAATGCCCTGCGCTTTTTTAACGTCTATGGCCCCCGTATGGATACTCATGGCCGCTACACTGAAGTATTAATTCGCTGGTACAGGCTGATTAAAGAGAACAAACCCCCGCTGATTTTTGGTGAGGGCGACCAAACCATGGATTTTGTATACATTGATGACATCGCACGGGCCTGTCTATTAGCTCTGAAAAAGCCCGTGTCAAATGAAGTATTTAATGTTGCGAGGGGTGAAGAAACCAGTTTAAAACAGCTGTGTGACCTATTATTAAAAACCATGAATTCTGGGCTGCGCCCCGGGTTCAAACCCCTGCCAGCCGAACGAAGTTCAGTCGAAGTGGTAAGACGCCTTGCTGATACCACTAAGGCCAGCCAGTTACTTGGGTTTAAAGCCGAAGTGTCTCTTGAAAAGGGGCTGGCCCGCCTTGTGGCCTGGCTTGAGCAGGTGATCAAGTGAGCCGAAAAAAAATTCCGGTGGCCCTGCCCAATTTATCGCAGGCAGAAATCAACGAAGTCAGCCAGGTGATTCGTTCTGGCTGGGTAACCCAGGGCCCCAGAGTAAAAGAATTTGAGCAGGCCATTGCAGCCTATACCGGCGCCAAATACGCCTGTGCCACCTCAAATGGCACCAGCGCCCTGCATCTGGCCCTGCTGGTAGCCGGTGTCAAACCGGGTGATTGGGTACTGACAGTCAGCCATACCTATATTGCCGTAGCCAATGCCATTCGAATGTGCGGGGCTGAACCCTGGTTCATTGACATTGAAAAAGAAAACTATAACATCAGTATTAGAGAGCTTGAGGTTCTGGCAGAAAAGATCTCATTTAAAAATCGCACAGCCAGGCTGAAGAAAAAGCGGGTCGGTGCCCTTATACCTGTTCATCAATTGGGAATGCCCGCCCCCATGACTCATATAAACTCTCTGGCAAAACAGTTGAACATTCCTGTAATTGAAGATGCGGCCTGTGCCCTTGGCTCTGAAATTCTGGTTAAAAACAAATGGCAGCATATTGGCAGACCCCATGGCCTGCTTGCCTGCTTTTCATTTCATCCCCGAAAAATAATTACCACCGGTGATGGTGGTATTATCACCACCAATAACTACAGGCTATACCAGAGATTGCTCAGACTGCGCCAGCATGGCATGAGCATACTCGACCATGCCCGCCATACAGCGAAAAAAGTTCTCATCGAAAGCTATGACGAACTGGGTTACAACTATCGCCTTACCGACCTGCAGGCGGCCATGGGTCTGGCCCAGTTAACGAAGCTGCCGGCCATGATCAAACAAAGACGCAAACTGGTTGAATATTATCGTAAACGCCTCGGCAGCATCGAGGGCCTTGAACTTCCCCCCGAAGCTGAAAATGTTCGCAGCAACTGGCAGAGTTTCTGCGTAATGTTGCCCCGCGCCCGCCAGAAGAAAAAAGTCATGCAGGCACTGCTAGACCAAAACATAAGCACCCGGCGGGCCGTAATGAACTGTCATAAAGAAAAGCCCTACCGCAACAGCCCGGCCACGTCGCTTAAAAACAGTGAGGCCGTGCAGAATAGAGGCCTTATTCTACCCCTTTATCACCAGCTGACCAGAGGCGATATCGACCGCATCGCCAGTGCTCTGGCTGCAGCCCTGCGAAAAGCTGATTGACGCTTTGCCGGTAGGAAAGAGCCTCAAACAAGACCTGCATGCAGACTGTATCAGTTATTATTCCGGTTTATAATGAAGAAGAATCGCTGCCAGCCCTGCTGGGCGAGCTGAATAAGTTGCGTCAATCTTTGAAAAAGCAGAAGCTTGAGCTTGAGCTGTTGTTTGTTGATGACGGCTCAATCGATGCCACGGTGGCCGGGCTACACAGCTATAAAAAGAAACAAAAAAAAGTTCGTGTAGTCAAACTCACCAGAAACTTCGGCGCTACTCAGGCTTCAAAGGCAGCCCTTGACTACGTCAGCGGTGATTGTTTTACTTTTCTGCCTGCTGATTTGCAAGACCCCCCTTCTCTGGTTGAGCAGATGGCGGTCAAATGGCAGGCCGGGGCCAAGTATGTAGTCAGTAGGCGCAGCAGCAGACAAGATTCTATTGTTACCCGGCTGTTCGCTTTTCTTTTTTACAGACTGGTCAAAATGATGATACTTACTGATTTTCCGGCCCGGGGTTTTGATCTATTCTTGATGGATCGTCAGCTGCTGCCCTATCTACGTGATGGTGCCAAGAATGTAAACCGGGCCATCTACGGATACTGGCTGGGTTACAAACCCGAATACATTGAATATGAACGGGCCGCGCGCACTTTTGGCAAATCAAAATGGTCGCTCAGTAAAAAGATCAAACTGCTGATTGATTCAATTGTGGGTTTCTCAATCGTTCCGGTGCGTATAATGACGGTGATTGGCTTTCTCAGTGCGCTGGCCAGCTTCGCCTATGGCGCCACAGTGATTGTCGGCGCTCTGCTGGGCCGGGTTACCGTACAGGGTTTTGCAGCCACTGTCACCTTAATCTCTTTTTTCTCTGGTTTGATTCTGATCATGCTGGGCATTCTC
>CAZHLC010000234.1:0-4570 GCA_964532545.1 uncultured Leptospiraceae bacterium
ATGTGCTTAATCTTGCTGCGTTAAAACATGTAAGAAGTGAAAAAGATGCCTATACTCTGATGAGACTAATCAGAGTAAACCTGTTAGACACCGTGAAGCTGCTGCAACGCAGCAGTAAGGCAGAAAAGTACTTTGCGGTTTCGACTGATAAAGCTGCAGACCCAGTGAACATGATGGGGGCTTCGAAAAGACTGATGGAGCTGTTTCTCTTTCATCAATCTGCAGCCACAAAGGTGAGCACGGCACGTTTTGCTAATGTTGCTTTTTCAGATGGCAGCCTGCTGCATGGTTTTCTCAGGCGAATTGAGAAAAGACAGCCCCTGGCCGGGCCCAGTGATATCAGGCGCTACTTTGTCACCCGTGAAGAATCGGGCCAGCTTTGTCTGATGTCTTGCCTGCTCGGTGAAAATCGCGAGATATTTTTTCCGAAACTTGAGAAGGGGCTTGAGGCAGTAACCTTTAAACACTTTGCATACAGGTTGCTTGAAAGCATGGGCTATGAGCCCTATGAATGCACTTCTGAAGAAGAGGCCCGCAAACAGGTGACAGCCCTGCTCGAGAAAAAGAAGTGGCCAGTATACTTTACGGGTTCTGACACCACAGGTGAGAAAGAAATCGAATACTTTTTTACTGAAGACGAAGAACTTGACCTGGGCCGCTTTGAGACTATTGGTGTTGTTAAAGCGGGTCAAACTTCACAAGATATGAACAATCTACTTCATCAGCTCACTGAGATACAAGAAAAAAAAGAACTGAGCCGCAGTGCACTGATCAACCTGTTTCAAAAATATCTACCTAACTTTAAACATCAAGAAACCGGCAAGTTTCTCGACCAGAAGATGTGATCTATGAGTTTTGCTGACTATTACCAGAATAAAAAAGTACTGATTACCGGTAACACCGGCTTTAAGGGGGCATGGCTTACAGCCTGGCTGTTAAAAATGGGGGCCCAGGTTTCTGGGTTTTCAATTGATGTGCCCACCGACCCATCAATGTTTGAGGCCTGCGAATTCGAAAAAAAGATACAACACAAGTTTGGTGATATCAATAAGCTTGAAGAGATTAAAGCTTTTGTGGCAGAGATCAGGCCCGATATCATTTTTCATATGGCAGCGCAGCCTCTGGTGAGGGCTTCGTATAATGATCCCTCTGAGACTATTTTTACCAATGCCATAGGTACAGTTAACATACTTGAGGCCGTCAGGCTGCTTGATTTACCAGCTTCATTGATCATGATCACCAGCGATAAAGCATATGACAATGTTGAGCAGGTATGGGGATATAAAGAGACAGATGCAATTGGTGGCAAAGACCCATACAGTGCTTCAAAAGGCATGGCCGAGTTGGCTATTAAAACATACTTTCATTCATTTTTCAAAACTGGCCCGGTTAAGCTGGCTATCGGCCGGGCTGGCAATGTGATCGGTGGTGGCGACTGGGCGGCCGATAGAATTGTACCCGATGCTATAAGGTCATGGAATCAAAAACAACCGCTAGAGGTGCGCAGCCCAGATGCCACCAGACCATGGCAACACGTGCTAGAGCCCCTCAGTGGTTATCTCAACCTTGGCGCTGCCCTGCATGAAAAAAAAGATATGAATGGTGAGGCTTTTAATTTCGGGCCCCTTTCAGAGCAAGAGGTTTCAGTGGCCCAGCTTCTGACTGAAATGGTTGGCCACTGGCAGGGGGCTGAATACAAATCTGTGAAATCAGATAATAACAAACCTGAGGCGGGCCTTCTGAAGCTTAACTGTGATAAGGCATTGAACCGTTTGAAATGGGTACCAGCTCTTTCTCTTGAGAAGAATGTTGAGCTTACCATGAATTGGTATGTAAACTACTATCAGAGAAAGGGTGATATCAGCGAATTGACTGATTCTCAGATTGATATTTATGAAGAAGCTGCCAGAAAAAAGAACATTTCATGGGCAATAGCTTAATAGAGCATGTCAGTATAGACACAATCGAAGGTATCAGGTTGACTGAGCTGAAAACCTTTGAAGGTCAATCAGGTTCAGTTATGCGGGCACTGCGACAGACTGAAGATGATTTCAGGTCGTTTGGTGAAGCATACTTCTCTACGGTGAACTGCGGGGCCTTCAAGGGCTGGAGAAAACACAGAGAGATGACCATGAACCTGCTTGTTCCAGCGGGTGAAATTCAATTTTTTATTTTTGATGACCGAGAAGGTTCACCTACCTTTCAAAAGACTGGCAGCATCAACCTTTCACAGACAAATTATCAAAGGCTGCATGTCTCACCCGGTTTATGGGTGGCCTTCAGAGGTTGTGCAGAAAATCTCAATCTTCTTTTGAATGTCGCTGATATTATGCATGACCCTGAAGAGGCAGAGAACAGGCCTCTTGATGATCACCGCATGCCCCAGCTAAAATAGATGGCACAACCCCGGCTGCTCTTATATTCAGACTGTTATATCTTTGGTGGCTCAGAGAATCTCATAGTGTCACGATAAGAGTATTAAAAAATCTCATCAGGTCATTTTCGCTTTTCGTGACCATAAGGCCTACACTGCAGATGCGAGGGCGAAAGTAAACGCTCATGAGCTTGTACCCCTGCATGTTCTATCGGTCGATTCTCTGTATCACCGAATCAATATGGCCTTTGCAAATATGTGGGCCAGAAGGTTTATCAAAGCCCCTTTCTGGTTATTGAAAAAGACGGCCCTGCTTGATATCTATAATTTTTTTCGTTTTCTATTGTTTCTGAAAAAAACCCGGCCAGATTTACTGCATATTAACAACGGTGGATACCCAGGGGCTGCTTCATGTCGAACCATGGCTCTTGCGGCGCGCCTTGCCAGCATTAAAGGCGTCGTTTTCACCGTAAACAACCAGCCCACGCGGCAGCGAAGTTTTGTTGATAAATGGCTTGATCAGTTGATAATAAGAAGAGTCTCAATGGTAACAGCTGCCTCAAGCCGTGTGATATCTGCTCTGATCAGTTTACGGCATTTTCCCCCTGAAAAGACACGCCAGATATACAATGGTCTTGATTTGCCTGCGGTCACCCGGCCAAAGTCTGAAATTCTCGAAGAGTTGAATATTGAAAAAAAGGCAAAGACAATCTGCAACGTTGCTCTGCTGACTGCTAGAAAAGGGCAGCTGAAACTGTTAGAGGCCCTTGTAAAGCTGCGCACAGCAGACAAACCCCTTGCAGAGAAGATCACGCTCGTTCTGGTAGGCGATGGAGAAGACAGGTCTGAGTTAGAGGCGTATTGCAGAAAAAAAGAGTTAAAAGGGGTAATTTTTACCGGAAATCGTGACGACTATCTTGACATAATGAATGCCTGTGATCTGTTTGTTTTGTCTTCGATCAAAAATGAAGACATGCCGCTGGTCATTCTGGCGGCTATGAGTCTGGCAAAGCCTATTGTTGCCACTGACCTGGGGGGTATCACAGAACAGCTTGACAGCGGTAAGTGTGGTATTTTAATTAATCCCGGTAGCTCTATAGAACTGAGTGAGGCCATTGTATCGATGTTCAGAAATGGCGCCACATCAGAAAAGCTAGGCAAGGCAGCTCAGAAGCGCTTCAAAAGAAGTTTTAGTATGAAAAAAATTATGTCACATTACTCAGAGTTATACTCTTCTATTATATGAATACGGTTTTAATATTAGGTGGGGTTGGTTTTATTGGGCGCAACCTGGTTGAGGCCTTTCATCGGCATTATCAGGTCGTGGTGGTTGATGTTAATCTGCCTACTTTCAAAGTTCCCCCGGGTGTAATTTTTTATGAAGGCGACTTTGCTGACTTTCAGGTGCTAGAGCAGGTCTTTTCAGAAAACCATATCGACATGGTCATACATGCGGCCGGGCGCTCGTTGCCGGGTGACCCCATTGATACAATTCACGGCGCAATCGAGAGCGAGCTGTTACCGGCAATCAATCTACTTACCCAGATGAAAATGAATGGTGTTAATAAAATCGTATTTTTGTCATCAGGCGGTCAGGTCTACGGCCATGCGAAAACTGATAAAATTTCAGAAACCCATTCAACAGACCCAATCTCTGCTTATGGCATTTCGAAACTGTCGATAGAGAAATACATTGGGTTGTTTCATCAAGTCTATGGTCTTGAATATCTCATCTTGCGGCTTTCAAACCCCTTTGGTCCCTATCATCAAAGCAACAGACAGGGGCTTCTGAACGTTTTGATTCGATGTATACTTGATGAAAAACCTATTGAAATCTGGGGCTCAGATACCATTGTTCGTGATTACATCTATGTGAAAGACCTGGCAAATATAGTGTTGTCACTTTGCCAGCAGAACATATCTAACAAAGTTCTGAATGTAGGTTCAGGCACTGGCCACTCTATCGGCCAAATGATTGATCTTGTCACATCAAGGCTGGGTGGCGTAGAAATAAGGCTCGGCCCGGGGCGTGCGGTAGATATACCTAGAATTGTTCTTGATATCGGCCGTTTACAGCAGCTGGTGCCACTGCAGTTTACACCTTTTGAAAAAGCCATCGATGAAACCCATGCCTGGCAGCAAGAAGAAGTTAAGTCTTTGCAGACCTAAGTTCTTTTTGTTTTCAAAGCACTTTTA
>CAZHLC010000234.1:4590-6317 GCA_964532545.1 uncultured Leptospiraceae bacterium
CAGCCAGCGACAGCAGCATCGACAAGAACAGCACCATCGCCAGAAACTGGGTTGTGCTGAAACTATAAGGGCGCTTTTCTTGCTTAATACTCATTGAGGTTTCACCAGGTTTCTGGCTCTCATGAATCTTTAATTTCTGGGCTCTTATAGACAGGTTTGCTCTGACTGCCCTCTTCTCTCTGTTTACAAAATCTTTGTATTCTGCCATAAGCCCATCATGTCTGCTTTTGATCAGTTGGCGGGCCTGGTTAAGCAACTCAAAATCTCTGGCGAATAGTCGTACTTTCGATGGTGGTGGAAATATTCTCACCTCTGCACCGGGTCTTGAGATTTGAATGCGCATTTGCCCGTCTTTAAGCTGGCTGGCATACTTTTTCTTAAGCGCCAGTTCAAGCACTTCGGCGGGTTCTATCAGCCGGTATTTCGTCTGGTAATAATCAATATGCTGGCCGATTTGAATGTTCAGCTCGTACCACTGCTCACCCTGAAACCGGGGTGAGTTTATCATGAGATAAAGTACCGGGCCAAGCACGGCCATCGACGCCACCATGCAGATGATCAGTATTTTAAGACGTTTTTTTAGAAGAAGATAAAGGTCGACCAGGGTCGAAAGAATTGAGTCGCCGTCAGACCTGTTCTGAGCCACTCAAAATTGCATTAAAGACAGGGTGCGCCGTCAAGAAGAATAGTCTTATTATGATTTACAGGCTGATTGAGCAGTAAAAAAGAGAATGAAATGAGTACATTGCAAGAAAGAGCTACCAGCAAGAAGAACCTTATTGAAAAGTATAACCTTCCTGAAAAAATTCAATTCTGCACCCGCTGCACAATTTCTAACCAACGGCCACGCATAACCTTTAACGAAGAAGGTGTATGTTCAGCGTGCCAGTATGCAGAGTACAAGCAGGCCAAGGTTGACTGGGGCGAGCGCGAGAAAGAGCTTACAGAATTACTAAAGCGCTTCAAACGAAAAGACGGTGGCTATGAAGTACTTGTGCCCAGCAGCGGCGGCAAAGACAGTGCAATGATTGCGCACGAGTTGAAGTACAAATATAATATGAATGTTCTCACGGTTACGTGGGCCCCGCATCTCTATACCGATATTGGGTGGGAGAACTTTCAGAATTGTATACACGAAGGCGGGCTTGATAATATTCTTGGCACTCCTAACGGTGTTGTTCACCGCAAATTAACTAAATTATCTTTCGAAATTCTGGGCGACCCCTTTCAGCCGTTTATTTACGGGCAGACGAATTTTCCTCTTTCAATTGCTGAGAAGTTCAGAATACCCCTGATTATGTACGGTGAAAACGGTGAAGTTGAATATGGCGGTGATATGAAGAACGCCTATGTTCCTACGCGTGATTACACTGCTGATCATACGAAACACTATTTTTCAGGTCTGCCGCCAGAAGAGCTTACGCAATATGGCATTTCTGAACAAGATTTGAAACCTTATTTAATGCCGTCTATCGAAAGGCTGAAAGCTAATAACACAGAGATTCACTTCTACGGCTATTATAAAAAATGGGTTCCGCAAGAGAACTATTACTATTGTACTGAAAACACAGGCTTCAAGGCCAACCCGGTTCGCAGCGAAGGCACCTATTCAAAGTACGCATCGCTTGATGACAAGTTAGATGGCTACCATTATTACCTTGCCTTTGTCAAGTTTGGTATTGGCCGGGCCACTTCTGATTCGGCCCATGAGATCAGAGATGGCCATT
>CAZHLC010000234.1:6358-6591 GCA_964532545.1 uncultured Leptospiraceae bacterium
TCGAGAAGAGGGTGTTGAGCTGGTGCGCAAATTTGACGGAGAGTTTCCTCAAAGACACTTTCAGACTTTTCTTGAATACTGTGAAATTACCGAGCAATATTTTCATGACGTTATAGACAGTTGGCGTTCTGATCACATCTGGAAAAAAGTAAACGGCGAGTGGAAGCTCAGGCATAACGTTTCAAAAACTGGCGTCGACGATTAATCGTTGTTTCTTCGGGTGTCTTTATTTT
>CAZHLC010000235.1:0-6553 GCA_964532545.1 uncultured Leptospiraceae bacterium
CTAAGAAGATCTATGTCAAAGGTTCACGACACGACATCAACGTGGCCATGCGCGAAGTAACCCTGGAGAACCCTGAACACAACCCTGCCCTTACTCTTTACGATACCAGTGGCCCCTATACAGACCCAGAGAAAAAAATAGACATCTATAAGGGCCTGCCCCGTATGCGTGAATCATGGGTCACAGCACGTGGCGATGTGCAGCGTCTTGAGAAGTTTACTTCTGAATATTCGCGCGCAAGAGAAGCAGCCAATAGCCAGCAATATTTTCCTGAAGTGCCAAAACCATATGTGGCCAAACCACAGGCCAATGTAACCCAGATGCACTACGCCCGCCGGGGCAAAGTCACCCCCGAGATGGAATATGTGGCTATTAGAGAAAACCAGCGCCTGCAAGAATATAAAGAGCAGTGGCAGCAACTGGCCAAATGCCATGCTGGTCAGAGCTTTGGCGCCAATCTGCCCGAGAGTCAGATTACCCCTGAATTTGTTCGCGATGAGATTGCAGCGGGCCGGGCCATAATTCCCAGTAACATTAATCACCCTGAGACCGAGCCCATGATTATCGGGCGAAATTTTCTGGTTAAAATTAATGCAAACATCGGCAACTCGGCCATAAGTTCAAGCATTGAAGAAGAAGTTGAGAAAGCCGTATGGGCCTGCCGATGGGGCGCCGATACAATTATGGATCTCTCAACTGGTAAAAACATTCACGAAACCCGAGAGTGGATCATTCGCAACTCACCCGTACCCGTGGGCACAGTGCCCATTTACCAGGCGCTCGAAAAAGTGAATGGTAAACCAGAAGAGCTAACGTGGAATCTCTACCGCGATACTCTGATAGAGCAGGCCGAACAGGGCGTTGACTACTTCACGATTCACGCCGGTGTGCTGCTGCGTTACGTTCCCCTGACCGCCAATCGCCTCACGGGTATCGTTTCTCGCGGTGGCTCGATCATGGCGAAATGGTGTCTCGCCCATCATCAAGAAAGTTTTCTATATACTCATTTTGAAGAAATCTGCGAAATTATGAAAGCCTATGATGTGGCCTTCTCATTGGGCGATGGTTTGAGACCTGGTTCAATTGCCGATGCCAATGATGCGGCCCAGTTTGCAGAGCTTGAAACTCTCGGTGAGTTGACCCAGATCGCCTGGAAACAAGACGTGCAGGTGATGATCGAAGGGCCAGGTCATGTACCCATGCAGCTGATTAAAGAAAATATGACGAAACAACTGAGCAGTTGCGCAGAGGCCCCCTTCTACACCCTTGGCCCGCTGACTACTGACTGTGCACCTGGTTATGACCACATTACCTCAGCCATAGGGGCGGCCCAGATTGGCTGGTATGGCACAGCGATGTTATGCTATGTTACGCCTAAAGAGCATCTTGGGCTGCCTCACAAACAAGATGTAAAAGAAGGTGTAATCACCTATAAGATTGCAGCCCATGCGGCCGACCTGGCAAAAGGTCACCCCACTGCGCAACTGCGTGATAACGCTCTTAGCAAGGCACGTTTTGAATTTCGCTGGCAAGACCAGTTTAACCTTTCATTTGACCCCGATCGAGCGCAAGAGTTTCATGATGAAACCCTGCCACAGGCTGGCGCCAAGACGGCCCATTTCTGCTCGATGTGTGGCCCGAAGTTCTGTTCAATGAAAATCACCCAAGATGTGCGCGATTATGCGGCGGCCAACAAGATTGAAGTAGAAGACGCCCTGCAAAAAGGTATGAACGATAAGTCTAGCGAATTTGCTGAGACTGGTGGTAAACTTTACTCATAGTAAGCAGGCCCTGACCATCAAAGCTGACTTTGATCTGCTCTAAAGGTGGCTGCCCGGTGTCGAGCTGTGCTAAACCCTTTCTTACGATACGAACGCGGCCCCGACCACCACTAATTTCACCCTGAAAATCTAGATAGATTCTACGATGGGGTGTGCCAAGTGTCATGCTTTTATTTTTTCGCCAGAGCGGCAGTGGGCTTTGATAGTGTAACAGTCGCTCTTCGCCTGTATCAAGAAACAAATCGAGGTGGTTCTGATCATTTTTTGAACCATAGTAATGCAAAACCAGAGTGTAAGCTACTGGGTTCATACCGCAACTTAGCTGCATTTTTTACCAATGGCAAGCGCGTTTTTACCTTGCAGCGAGGTTAGTGGCTGAAAAATAGTACTAACTTTTTGTTAACATGGCCTTGCAGTTATTTCATAAAATCATCGCAGAATGGTTCAAACAAAAGTATGGGCAACCTACACCAATTCAGGCCCAGGCCTGGCCTGAAATTGCCAGGGGCGGCCATGTACTGGTTTCGGCCCCCACCGGCAGCGGCAAAACTCTCACTGGCTTTCTCTGGTTCATTAACCAACTCATCGACAAACCGGTCAGCCAGGGGCATAAACCCAGACTGCTCTATATTTCACCCTTAAAGGCTCTGAACAATGACATTGAAAAAAACCTGCGTGAGCCCCTGGCTGAGTTAAAAGAACTGTTTTTGGCCCAGGGCCATAACTTCCCCGACATTGAAATCGGCGTTCGAAGCGGTGATACCCCGCCTTATGAACGGCAGAAAATGCTGCGCCACCCCCCTGATATACTCATCACCACCCCAGAAAGTCTGAGCATTCTGCTGACTTCTCTGCGGGGGCGCAATCTGCTGCCTCATATTGAGGCCGTTATCATTGATGAAGTTCATGCTATTTACCACAATAAACGTGGCGCCTATCTTGCTGTTGCGCTTGAGCGCCTGGGCAGGCTTGCAGGTGAGTTTCAGCGGCTGGCAATCTCAGCCACACTCACACAAGAATCAGGGGTAAAAGATTTTGTAGCGGGTTTCGAGCGAGAAGGTGAAGAACTTCAAGCACGAAAAATTAAAAAAATATTTTCTCAGAGCAATAAACAATATCTGATCAGAGTTCACTCGGCTCTGAATGCGAACAGTGAAGAAAGCGAAGAATCTGATGTATGGTGGTCTCACGCCATCGAAAAGCTTCACGCAGCCATCAAGCAGAACAACTCGACTCTGGTCTTCACCAACAGTCGCCGCCATGCAGAAAAGGTCTCGAGGTTGCTCAACGAAAAAGAAGCTCACCTGGCCTATGCCCACCATGGCTCACTGTCGAAAGAAGTAAGATTGGCCGTTGAAGAGAAACTGAAGCAGGGTGAACTGAAAGCCATTGTAGCCACCAGCTCGCTCGAGCTTGGCATTGATATCGGGGCCCTCGATGAGGTGATTTTATTTTCAGCAGCCATGACAACGTCATCAGCCATTCAGAGGGTTGGCCGTGCCGGCCACCAGGTGGGCGCTACCAGCAGGGCCCGGCTGTACGCACTACATGGCTCTGACTACCTTCATTGTGCTGTACAGGCAGACCTGATTGATTCTCGGCAGATTGAAACCCGCCGCCCCATGCAGAATTGTCTCGATCTGCTTTCGCAGACACTGCTCAGTATGGGCGTGGCTGAGAGTTGGCAGCTTGATGATGCCTTTGAGCTGTTAAGGCAGAGCTACACCTTTCACAACCTTGAGCGTACCCATTTTGACAGTGTGATTGAGATGCTGGCCGGGCGCTATGCTGAGAGCCAGGTCTATGAATTGAAGGCCCGCATTTATCTTGATCGAATTAAGGGTGAGTATACGGCCCGCAGGGGGGTCGACAGACTACTCTATCATTCTGGTGGCACCATCGTCGACCGTGGCTACCTAGACCTGGTCATAGCCCAGACGCACCAGAAAATTGGCGAATTAGACGAAGAGTTTGTTTTCGAAAGGGCTGCAGGTGATACTTTTCCCCTCGGTAATCGAACCTGGCGCATACTGGCCATTGATAACCAGAAGGTCGAGGTTGAAGAAACTATTGAAGGCCCTGTGGTCATACCTTTCTGGCGGGCCGAAAACACCAATCGCGACTTTTTCTTTTCACAGGCCATTACCAGGGCTTTGGCCCAGATGAATAAAGAATTAAGTGGCTCACAGCCCCCCAGGCGCTGGCAGCAAGACTTCTTTGTTGATCAAGAGGCAGCAGACCTGCTTTTCAATTATCTTAAAAACCAGAAGGTGCATACAGGCTGCGATCTGCCCTCTACCAACAATCTGGTAATAGAACATACTGTTGATAAGCTTTTATCAAAAGAATTCAATCAGGTAATCATTCATACTCTCTGGGGGGGCGCACTGAACCGCCCCCTGGCCATGGCCATCAAAGCCTCGTGGCAGAATGAAATAAAACTACAGGCCATAGCTGATGATGACTGCATATTGCTTCTGGCCCCTGTTGACATTGATGCCCGCAGCCTGCTGTTAAGTATTACTCCTGAAAACATGCTGGGCCATTTGCGCAAAACACTTGAACAAACCGGTTTATTTGGCGCATACTTTCGTGAAAATGCCTACCGCTCGCTGTTAATTCCGCGGCCGGGCTTTGGTAAACGCACGCCACTCTGGGTAAGCCGCATGCGGTCGAAAAAGCTATACGCAAAATTGAAAAAATACCCAGATTTTCCGGTCACTGCCGAGACCTGGCGAACCATTCTACAAGATGTTTTTGATCTCGATAACCTCAACAGGCAATTAGAAGCCTTGCAAGCAGGCCAGATTAACATAACCGAAGTAAAAACTGAAAGCCCCTCGCCCTTCGCCTCAGGCATCTTGTGGGATCGTACTAACGAGTATATGTATGCTGACGATGCGGCAGAAGAAAGCCATGGTTCGAACATTACCCGTGACCTGATCAACCAGCTGGCCCCAGAAGGCGGGCTGGCCCCCAGGGTTTCAAATGAAATAAATGTAGAATACCGTTCAAAAAAGCAGCGGGTTTTTAAAGATTATGCCATTGAAACACTGGCTGAACTTGTTCAATTGCTCAAAGAGCGGCAACTGCTCAATGAAAGCCAATGGCTGCAGCTCATTGAGTCGTTAGATAAAGAACAATGGGTCAGCTGGCAAGAGAAGCTCGCTGAGCAGGTTGTTACAGTCAAGCTTGAAACCCAGGTATATTACATGCATCTTGAAACGGCCGCTGTGTTTGCCGAAAATGGCTGGTTTAAAGTAAATCGTGTCGAGCAGCTGGGTGGCAGGCCGCTCGCCCTGCAAGACTTACCCAGGCTACAGCTTGAGATGTCGACCCATGAAATGCTTCTACGCTATCTATCATTTATGGGCCTGGTGAACCTTGCTGAGCTCGAAGGCTTTCTGAACAACTTTGATATCGAGATAGCCCTTAATGATCTGCTCGAGGCAGAAACCCTGATACAGGGGGCTCTAATCAGCGATGATGAAGATCAGTATATTGGTCTAGTTGATGACTATGAAGCCATGTTGCGTATTCAACGCAGCCGAGCCCGCCAGAGTAGTCAGAAAATTACGCTGTCTGGCCTCACCTTTCTCAGGGCCCGATTACACGGTCTGCCAGAGCGAGCACTAGATCAATCAGCAGTTGACCCCTACGACTTGCTGCAGCAGACTCTCGAACGGCTCTTTGGGTATGAAGCCACCGCCTCTTTATGGGAAGATGAAATTCTGCACGCGCGCATTGCCCATTACCAGGGGCTTTACCTTGATCACCTGCTGGCCCGCAATGACCTGCGCTGGCAGGCTACTGGCCCCAAAAAGGTGTTCTTTTACCATGCACTTGATGCCCGCCTGCTGCAACGCCCCAGCGAAAAAGAAATTGGCCAGGTGCTACCAGCCCCCCGGGGGCGTTTCAGCTATGAAGATATACTCTCAAACACTGAGCTTGATATTACCGGCCTCAATACAGCCCTTGCGGCAGAAGTTACAGCAGGGCTGCTTAGCGCCGATTCATTTGATTTTTTTCGCAATAAAGCAGGCCCAGGGGCAGAAGCCATGCCGGCCAGGCAGGCCTTCAATCAATCAAAACGCTGGAAGAAACAGCACAGTGGTTACTGGTTTACCCTCGCTGAACAGACAGAAGAAGAAAGTGCCCTCGACAGCCTTGAAAATGATAAAGAGCGGGTACGCATACTGCTTGCGCGCCATGGTATTCTGAACAGAACGCTGCTACAGAAAGAAAGATTACAATGGTCAAAGCTGTTTAAGGCCATGACTCTGATGGAGCTTTCAGGCGAAATACTGGGGGGCTACTTTGTTGAGGGGTTGCCCGGTTTGCAGTTTGCCAGCAAAGAGGCTGTTTCGGTCATGAATCAAACAGAAGAAGAACAAACCATATTCTGGCTTAATGCCCAAGACCCCCTCTCTCTCTGCGGCCTGGGGCTCGACTTGCCCCATCTGCCACGGCGTCTGCCCGGTAATCACCTGATTTACGATGGGCCAGAATTGGTGTTGGTCAGTGAAAAGAATGGTAGACAATTGAATATTCACGTTTCACCAGAACATGCCATGCTAGAGCAATACCTTGATATACTACTGCAGACTTTTTCAAAAAGGCGCAACCCGCCAACCATTGAAACCATCAATGGTGAGACCATTTCGACCAGCCCCTACCTCAGTGCTTTTAAAGCAGCCGGTTTTCGCAAGAAATACCGGGGCTATGCCATCGCTTCAAACAAGGCCCCGCAGGCGTTCTAGTTCTTTCTGGCT
>CAZHLC010000236.1:0-6547 GCA_964532545.1 uncultured Leptospiraceae bacterium
CATAAGAGCAACCAGCCCCATGATTCATTTCGTCACTGCTTAAGTCATCAGCAAAAGACATTTCTCTACCTATTTCAGGAACAGATTCAAGCAATGAACCTGTATATGGATGGTAGGGCTCTGCTAATACCTTATTAACCGGGCCATACTCGACCAGCTCACCGGCATACATGACGGCTACCATATCAACCAGACCGTCAACCAGAGTAAGGTCATGAGTGATGAGAATTATTTTAAGATTCTGCCTTTGTTTCAACTCTTTAATGAGTTTCAAAATTGAAGCCTGAATTGAAACATCAAGGGCACTGGTGGGCTCATCTAGAATCAGAGTCTGCGGCTTTCTGATAAGGGCCCTGGCCAGGTTTACCCGTTGGGCCTGGCCGCCACTCAACTGCCAGGGCAGGCGCTTTGCCAGTTCAGGCTCAAGACTGAGACTCTGCATAATTTTCTCAAATTCTACTTTATCAATTTTAACTGAAGCAGCCTGCAGGGGCTCACAGATGATTTCTTCTACAGTGCGAAACGGATTAAATGAGGCAACAGACTCTTGAAAAACATATCCGAAACTCTGTTGATAGGTAGACAGTCTTTGCCTCTGGCGGCTGTCAAAATTGCCGGTGGTGAAGTAGCCAGCTGATGGCTTTTCAAGGCCGACCAGAAGGCGCGCCAGGGTAGACTTACCGCTGCCAGATTCACCAACAATGGCCAGACTCTGCTCAGCGGCTAGGTCAAGGCTGACATCAGATAAGGCCCGTATATGGCGCTGCTTGAAGCCATCATGTATAGTGTAATGCTTTGAAATGCCTCTGATCTGCAGCACGTTACAGCTTCAGGCGGGCCCTTGCGATATACTTTTGCGCTTTTGAATAAGCTGAAGACCTTTTAGGCACCTGCTTCCATACGTTGATGGCCTGGCGATACTTGCCCTGACGGTACAGCTTAATGCCCTTACTGATCAGCTTAAGGTCATTGCCTGAAGCCGCGGTGGTTCGCCGGCCACCCGAAGCCCGCCTTTTCTTGGCCGCTTCGGCTTTTTTTGCCCGCGCCTGCTTTAATAGATCTTTGGTGTTCTCATACGCACCTGGATAAATCGCCTGAACCTGTTTGAATTTTTCAATGGCAAGTTTATAGTTTTTAAGTGCCATGGCCTCTTTACCGTCGTTATATGGTATGGCCGCCTGGCGGCGCAGCTGCTTGCGCGAACGCCGAATACCTTTACGGGCCTCTGTATCGGCCGGGGCTACGTTGTTTATTGAAACATAAAGGGCGTAGGCTCTTTTATAGTTTTCTTTTTCTTCTGCCTGCCTTGCCAGTTCTTTCCAGTTATCGACATTGTTTTTGCCTTTTTCTTTAGCCTGATTGATATATTTACTGGCCTCTTTATCAAAGGGGTTAACTTTGAGAACTTCAAGAAAAGACCCGATGCTGAGACCTACATCGGTTTCAGATTTCAGGTATCTGATGCCTTCTTCTTTCTTTTTGGCTGCCAAAAGAGCGTTATCGCGCTTTTCTGCAATCTCACTGGCTGGGCTGAGGCGCTGCGCCTTGAGATACTCGCTGGCAGCCAACTCATATTTCGATTCACGCAGTAACTTATCACCCTGGCGTATAGCCTGTTGACGGTCGATTTCAATATTCTCATTTGTCTGGCGCAACATATCGCGCGCTTTGACATTTTTGGGGTCTTCTTTGATGGCCCGTTGAAAGGCTCCCCTGGCCTGCAGCCACTGGCCTTTATTAAAATACCTCTGACCGTTTATGAAATCAATGCGTTTGCGGTTCTTTTTGGCCTGAATAGCCTGGGCAATATAGCGATCAACCAGCGCATTCTGGGGGTCGAGTTTCTTTACCCGCTTCCATTTTTTTATCGCGCTATCATATTTTCGTTGTTTGTAATCGCGCACGCCTTTGATAAAAAGATTTGCAACCTGATCTTGTTTTTTTTCATTTTCAAGATTGGTCACGATAATGCCTTTAAGACGCTTAGCCTCTTTATTACCAGGGTCAAACTTGAGTGCCTGATTAATGAGCTCGAGTGCTTTTTCGTATTCACGGTTTTGCTCAAGCCTTCTGGCCTTACGAACGTAACTCTTAACTGATTTTAGCGACTTTAAAGCCTGCTTCTGGGCCCTGGCTTCGGCAATGTATTTCTTAGCAAGTACATTGGCAGCGTCAATGATCAAGACTTCTTCCCAAATACCGATAGCATCATCATACTTGCGAGCATCAAAGAACTTTCGTGCTTTTTTATGCAGAGCTGTTGTTTTAGCTTTAACTCTCTGCTGCGCCTTACCTAATAAACTCTTCGCCTCTTGATACTCTGCACTGCTATCGCTTGCCAGCTGAGTTACTTCATTAAGGTGCCCAATCGATTTTGAAATCAAAGTGAGATCACGTTGTGCCACGCCTTCACGATAGGCTTTCTTGCCTTCACGCAGATTAAACTGAATGTTAGCTGCCTTACCGATTTCTATTTTTTTCAACCATGATTCGGCTTTTTCGTTTTCGCCATTAGAAAGAGATTGAACTCTCTTAAAATTTTCTTCGGCTTTAGCAAGGCGCTGCTGCCTGAAAGCGGCAACCCCGGCCAGCATAAAGGGCTTTACCTGCCTTGCAAGATCGCGCTCAGCCTTTGGCAGCATTTTAGAAGAACCTGCATGCTGGGGGTAGGCTCTTAATGCGAATTTAAAGTCTTTAATAGCATCGGCATAGCGCGAGTCTTTATAGTTCTTAAGACCCTTGCTATAAAGAGCATCGGCCGCCTTGCGACCCCTCAGGCCTTTCTTGTCAAGCTCCCACTCTTCGCGGGCCTGGCGCAGATACTTCTGTGCCTTCTCATGTTTGGGGTTATACAGCAGGGCTTGCTCGAGATTCTTAATAGATTCGGCATACTGCTTCTGGCCCAGAAAGGTCAAACCGCGATTATAGAATACTTCGGCTTTCTGAATCTTCTCAATGCGTTCAATCTCGCGCAACTCTTCTTGCGAAATCTCTTGTTTTATTTTAAAGAGCCAGTTTTTAGAAGGTTCAAACTCTGGGTTCAGCTTCAAGGCTGCATTGAAATATTCAATCGCCTTAATGCGGTCACCATTGCCGTAGGCCTGCAGGCCAAGACGGTGAAAGTCTAGTACCTGCTTCTGAACCTTTTCTTTAATTCTTTTGATATTGCCTTCAGCTTCAAGGTCGGCGGGGTTAATCTTCACAACCTGGCGCCATTCATTGATGGCATCACCGAAGTTTTTGCTGGCTTCATATTTGCGGGCCAGCTCTTTATGCAAGCGAATCAGCTTAAGCTGTTCTTCATCTAACCAGTTATCAGAAGACTTAAGGTGCAGTAGCGAGCGCCTGCGGTATTCAAGAGCCAGCTTGTGATCGGGGTTGTCTCTCAGTACATTACTGAAATTATCATAGGCAATCTTGTACTCGCCTTTTGAATAATTCTGCATGCCAGAGTAGAAATCTTTGAGTTCACCCTCAACATCTGAGGTGGCCACACTTCTGGGCCGGGCAAATGGCCCTACCCCGCCCGAATCAACATCAAATGAGAGAGTCAAAGCATACCGTGATTCATAGGGCGTCGGAGTGTATGAAAATGACATATTGTAGGGGCGCACAAAGGTTCCCACACCCATACTGACATCTTGCCCATTAAACCCCATACGCGCCTGAATATAACGTTTATAGAGATCGAATTCAAAACCTACCCGGTGCTCAAGGGGCTCTGAGTAGTCTTCGTAGAGGCCCAGAAAATATGAGAGCTCATATGAAACCCGCGCCCGCCTCTTGTAGAACTCGATGGTAGGTTGAAACCTGGCGATTACCGGCAGAGGTTCTGTTTCGGTAGCCAGGGCCATGTTGGTCGAAACCAGATTATCAAGGGTGAACCCCAGGCTTAGAAAAGACAAGACCTGATAGGCAAGACCTGCCTCAACCGACAGAATGGTAGCAGAAGCCACGCTGTAGTTGAGATAGTATATCTTAAGTGTTTCACCCATGGTGAGATCTTTATTGATACGCCAGATGTGTGAAGCACCGGTTAAGAATTCAGCAGTAGAGAACGTTTCTGTAAAGGTGCCCGAACTGTCAAAACCCTGCAGACCGCTGTTACCCATCCACGCGACGCCAATAGAAAACTTATTTGAACCGGTTGGCCAGCCATAACCCATAAAAAAAAAGTTCTGATTAAATTCTTCGCCAAAGGTATTGTAAGTAAAAGAAAAATTGCGGCCCCTGATATGATCATAAAGGTAGGCAGGGTTATAGAACATCTGGCCCATATCTGTACTGAGGCCTGCCCCGCCCTGAGATAGATTCTGGGCAGAGGTAGCTTCTTCTAGATTCAAGATGGGGCTCTGCCCACCGGCTGGTGAAGCAGAAATGGCACTAATGCCGGCTAGTAAATAAACTAAGAGGGCCTTCATCGTAACACAACAAACCTGAAGGTATCTTGATAGTCACCACTGAAGCCATTGGTACTGTTCAGATATTTTACTTTTATAAAGACTACATAGATGCCAGAAGCAACCTTATTGCCCCGATCGTTACGACCATTCCAGCTGTCGGTCTGCTTGACCGAATCACGGGCAGACACAACCTGATTCTTGTAGATGGTTTTTACCAGGCGGCCTCTGCTGTCATAGATCTGCAGGGTAACCGAAGCATCATTAACCAGATCATAGGCTATCGAAGCATTGCCTTCAGAAGTGGTATAAGGTGAGGGGAAAACATACACACCAGACCCTTCATATGAAACATTTAACTTCAAAAGTTTGGCAGTATTATTGCTGAATTGCAGAGTCACAAAAAGATTTCGCCCCTGCTTTGCTGCTTCAGTCTGAGACAGGTTGTATGTAACGGTGGTTGATACGGTATCAGAACCTGAGGCCACCCCAACCGGGCCAAGAATCGTATTGCCAGCTGAGTCTCTAATGGTAAGGGTAAAGGTTCCGGCAACCTGAAGTTCAACCTGGCTCCAGGTAAAACCTTTTTTCAGGGTATAACCACTGATGGTGACATCGGTAGCGCTGCCAATCGCAGGCAGATACATAAAGTTCTGGGCAGAGCCATCAACATTGGGGGTATTGGTAACAGTCAGAGTTTCTGAAACAGTTAGACCAGTGGTACTATTCTCATAGCTAGTAGGGTTTAAAAAATACGTGCCAGCGAAAAGTGATGTTGGCCCAGTGATAAAAACGATGAAAAGTAGTCTTTTGGCAAAGCCCATATTTTTAAATAGCTGACTGAACAGCCGGGTAAAGCAGTTTTTAGGTCTTTAGCGTAAGACCTTTCTGCATATCTTCTTCAAGATCAAGGTGCCCCATACGCTCTTCTTCAAGGTCTAATTGTAGAACCTCTTCAGAACGGTCATAGCGCAGACTTTCTTCAGTATCGATCGTAATGTCTTCTATTTTCTCTACTTTTTCTTCTTGAGACGGGGGCTCAGGCGGCTGGTCGTCACTTTTTTCTGCCAAATCTTCAACTGGCAAATCGGCTATTTTGACTTCATCATCATGTTCTAAAGAAATTTCGTCTATATCAAGATCATCGTCTTCAACAAAAAGTGCCTCGCCCTGATATTCAGAGGGGTCATCTGCAATTTCTGGTTCTTTTTCGGTCTTGCCCTCTTCTGTAACCGGTTGCCTTTCAGCTTCGCTGACTGGCTCTGAATCAATATCTAGAATCTTAAGTTCAGAATTGTCAAAATCTACATCAAGTTTTTCTTTGATAATACCCGAATAGCTTAGATCACCTTTTTCAAGGTCTTCAACCAGGCTGAGCATTTCAGTTTCTTGATCAAGCTCAGCCATGGTTTTGCCGCCTGCGACTGTATCAGGCGGGCCACTTTGTTCGCTGGGTTCATCTTCAGCGCCTGCCATTACATCTGCTTTTTCAACTTCTTCAGCTGGCTCGTTATTATCTTCTTCTGGGGCCATTGAATCTTCAGCAAGAGGCTCAGTTTCAGCCTCTTCTATCTCAATAGGGCTATCAATGTCGTCAGCGTCGAGAAAAATTTCATCGGCATTCTCTCCAATCTCACCTTCAGGCGCCACAGCGTCAGCCCCCGAGTCATTTTCTTGCTCATCGATAATTTCAAGGGGCTCGGGCTCACTTGCGGCAGGCTTTTCTTCGAGAGTTTGCTCTGTCATTACGGCCGGTTTTTCTTCGATTAAAGCGGGCTCATTTGAGCTTTCAAAACCTTGCGGCGCTACTGGCTGTTCGTTTTCTTCAGGGGGCACCTGGTCGGCCTGAGGGGCTGCCTGCTCTTTTGCTTTTCTGATAAATAACTCAGAAGAATCATTCAGTTCATCAATGATTTCTATGGGTTCATATTCTTTTTGCAGAATCACTGGTTCGGGCAACACATCGGCTTCGTAGCGGCGTGATTCGATCTTTTTCCAGTCTTGTGATTCAATGATTGAACCCACCCGGGCCATGGCATCATCGTCTTCAGTCTGCTCACGCTCAGGTCTTTTCAGGGTCTTTTCAATGACATCGACTCTGGCCTCTTCAATGCTCTGCTCTTCTTTAATTACTTCAGTATCATCAG
>CAZHLC010000237.1:0-6534 GCA_964532545.1 uncultured Leptospiraceae bacterium
GCTGAAAAGCAGAATGGCTGAAGCATATTCAAGCAGACGCGAGCGCTCGTTATTACCGAGATACCGCCTGGCCAGCAAGAGCGAGCTCAACATCAGCCCCAGAGCGGCCCCGTTAAGAAAGCAGAACGGCGCGGTCAAAATCAGCAGAGTGGCCATAAAACCTTTCTGCCGCTGGCCCAGAAAATAAAGCAGCCCCAGAGTAAGCAATGAGAACAGGGGCAAAGAAAGAAATTTAAGCAATAGATGACGAAGAATAAAAAAGGGGTCAAAGGCAAAGGGCCACTGCAGTAATTCTGGGCTCATCAGGCTGTAGAAGTAATAGGGGCCCGGGCTCAATATATTGGCACTTATGTACTCATAGGTAAGCAGCCCGGGCTGCAGATATACCAGGGTCGCGGCGTAAGATAGAAGCAGCAGCAGCAAATACAGTCTTCTCTGGGTCTTATTCATAGCCTAATAATAAAAAGATTAACACTCATATGAACGATGAAGGTGAAAAGCAAACTTTTTGTGTACCACCTCAGCAGAGCCAGTACCAAGCCGGCATAGAAATATACGAAGAATTCGTAGGCAAATGCAGAAATGTCACCGGGGTTCAGGTGAATAAATGCGAACAGTATTGAACTCATAATAATGGCAAAGACATAGCTCTCAATTTTACTGTTTTTGGGCTGCAGGGCTCTGAAAAGGTAATCTCTGAATAACAGTTCTTCAAAGAATGGGCCAAAGAGCACTGCCTGATAAAGCAGAATAGGGGCCAGCTTACTGGCCTCAATCTTTAAAGATAGCATGCCTACCACCGGCATTATTGCCGCAAAGCTGAGTACCGAAAGGCTGAGAAAGTGCCACTGAAACGGAATATACAGCAGACGGTATTTCCAGTAGTTGGGGCGTTTGCTGCGAATAAGGAAAAAACCGGCAATGCCATAGAGCAGATAGTTCATGGCCACCATGGCATCGCTGCTCAAAAACGCCACCGTGGCCAGCACCAGGTGAAAGCCGCCATAGGCCCTGGCAAAGGTGTGGGGTGCCTTCTGCTGTCGGGCAGCTTTTACAACCTGCTGATTAATACTCTTTGAAATTTCGGCCTGATCTTGCTCTGGTTTGTTATCGAGTAAACGTTTTCTTTCGTTGTTGGTGAGAAAATCAGCCAGAGTTGTCTGCAGTTCATCTGGCAGATTCAGGTATAAATAGGCTGCCCAGCTCTTCTTGCTGGTTTTCATCAGTTCTGCAATAGAAACCAGGTTGCCAGACCGAGAAAAATAAAAAAGCCCATAACGTCGGTAGTCGCAGCCACCAGAATTGAAGAACCCAGGGCGGGGTCAAAGCGTAGTAGCTTCAAAATAAGCGGAATGCCTGCCCCGATCAGAGTGGCCAGCACCATGTTCAATAACAGTGAAACCGCTACAATAATGCCTACGTGCATATCTATATTCGAATAGTATGAGATCGTGGTTATGATCGCGCCCACCACGATGGCACCCAGGGCGACCGCGCTTACTTCGCGAAACAGCACCCACCTCACCTGGCCCCAGTGCAGTTCACCCAGGGCAAGACCCCGCACAATAATGGCCACCATCTGGTTGCCGGTAGCCCCGCCCAGGGGGGCAACCATGGGCATAAAAATTGCCAGTAGAATATTCTTCTGCAGGGCAGTGGTAAAAAAAGAGATAACCGCTACACTCAGGCTCGAGGTACCAAGGTTGATCAACATCCATGGTAGTCGGTGGCGAAAAGATGTGAAAATGTTATTCGACATCTTTTCATCTTTACCCACACCCATCATCATGAAGACATCTTCTGAGGCCTCTTCGTCGAGAACGTCGACGATATCATCTACGGTAATACGACCCAGTAGAATACCATCTTCATTTACTACCGGCGCTGAGATCAGGTTGAAGTCTTTGAAGATCTTGGCGACTTCTTCTTGATCCATAGTTGGGTTGAGGGTCACGGGTGGGGGCAGCATAACATCACGGGCTTTTGCCGAAGGCTTTTCAAGAATCAGTGCCCTGATAGGAATATAGCCCTGCAGCTTGCTCTGCTTGTCAGTTACGTAGACAAAGTGCACATCATTGATCTGGTCTTTTTCAATAACCTTTCGAAATGTTTTGATAATGTTTTCAATTTTTGCACCCTGAGAAACGGCCAGAAAATCTGAGGTCATCAGAGCCCCGGCGGTTTCTTCGGGGTATTTCAGCAGTTCTTTGATCTTCGCCGAGTAATCTTGATCAAAACGTTTTATGATAAAATTAGCCTCCCACGTAGAGAGGCCCTTGAGAATATCTACGATATCGTCAGATTCAAGTTCTTCGAGGCGGTCGACAATCCACTCAGTGTCTTTTGATCTGAAAATCTCTTCACGTTCAGGTGCTTCAAGTTCAGAAAGAAACTCAGCGCTGTATTCGGGGGTCAGCAGAGTAATGATAATATCTTGTTCTGTTTCGTCAAAACCATGCCACAGATTGGCCAGCTCGGTGGGGTGAATCTGTAATAAAAATGATTTAAGAGTTTCTGCCTTGCGATGAGCAACAAGACGCTTTAAGATCGAAACAATGCGCTGCTGGTTTTCATCTGAGACAATGAGGTATTTTTGTTTGGTCTCAGGCATAGACCATAACGGTTCAATTAACTGTTTTGCCAATAAGTTTTGGTAAAACTTTTACGATGACGGCGGGTAGGGCCCAGTTTATCAAGCCCGGCCAGATGTTTCGGCGTACCATAACCTTTATTGTTCTCAAGGTCAAAACCCTGATAATGCTCACTTGCTGCATCAACCATTTTGTCGCGGGCCACCTTGGCGATAATCGAAGCACAGCCAATTGTGAAACATTTTAAGTCGCCTTCGATAATGGCAACCAGGTCAGGCATGGGTTCTTGCATACGCAGGCAGGGGTATGTAAAACGGTAGTTACCATCAATTAACAGCAGGGTTTTATCGATGGCAAGATTCTCTGTTTGTATCAACTGGCGGGCCAGGCGGTAAATGGCGTAGCGAATAGCCTCGTTGATGTTATATTTATCTATGTGATGAACAGCTACATGCTTCACCCCATGAGCCATATTGTTTTGAATGAGGCCGGCCAGTTCATCACGTTTTGCGGCAGACAATTGTTTTGAGTCGGTAATTTCTTCGGCCCAGCTGAATGAGGTGCTGTCTTTTGAGAGCAGGGCGGCCCCGACGGTTACGGGGCCAAACAGGGCGCCGCGACCAACCTCGTCAAAACCAATAAGGTGTTCTATGTGAGAAAATTTATCGAGTTGTTCAAGCTCAGGCGGCCTCAACATGCAGAGGCTCTGCCTGGTTTAGCTTTCTTGGTTTTCTGCTGGTGCGTCTTCAGCCGGGGCTTCGTTTGCAGCAGCTTCGGCCGCTTCAGCTTCTTTCTGGGCTGCTTCAGCCTGGGCGGCCTTATCAGCGGCTGCCTTGCGGCTTTCTTCAGCTTTATTGAAGACCTGGTCAGCAGCAGCCTGACGTTTGATTTCTTTAAGACGGGCTGCTTTACCCTGCTTTTTGCGCAGAAAGTACAGTTTCGAGCGGCGCACGCGGCCACTGCGAACTTTCTCGATTTTGGCAATGGTAGGGGCATTCAGAGGAAAAATTCTCTCTACGCCTACGTCATAGCTGATGCGACGAACGATAAAGCTTTTGTTTGATAGAGCATTATTAATGGCAATAACAACGCCTTCGTAGACCTGAATGCGCTCTTTATTACCTTCTTTGATTCTATAATGAACTGCAACGGTATCACCCACATTAAAATCAAGGGGGCGGCTTACCTGCTGTAGTTGTAAAGCTTCGAGTTTAGCTGACATAATGATACCTCAAAATCTGGTCTCTTACAGACCGAAGGGCTAAAATTCAGCCTGAATTCAGGCTGAAAAGCAAAAAACCGTATTAAGCCGTGCGCACCTGCTTGCGGGCTGCCAGATTCTGTTTCAGCGAATCATATAGAGTGAAAAAGCTGATGTAGAAAAAGCCTGAAGCATATAGCCAGAGAAAGGGTATCACAAACCACTTATCGACCTGAAAGGCCACATAAATGGTGAACAGAATATAAACCCCCATAAGAAACTCAACCAGGGCCAGTTTATCAAACTTCACCTGTTTATACTTTCTACGGGCTTCGACTTTATCACCCTTATTTTCAATCTTCAGTTTAGGGGTTCTGACAAAACCAGACTTTTTACCCAGAATGGCCTCAAGCCAGGCTTTGGTATTGCTGATGGCAATGCCGGTGCCAAGGGTGGTGAGCAGGGGTAGCAGGGTAATACGTCTCTTCCAGTCGGGGTAGAGAGCTTTCTGCGAAACAATATAAAACGAGATGGGGCCCAGAGTACCGATTGAAAGTACAAAGGCTGCACCAAACAGGGTGGCCAGTGATACCTCGGCCCAGGTTTCGTGAAAAAGTAACAGTGGCAGAGTCGCCAGAATGTTAATGATCATCAGGGGATGCACTGAGTAATTAAGCAGGTGAGTAACTGCCTCAAGTTTCACTTTCCAGTTTTCTTTCGACTTCAAGATGGTAGGTATGAGTTTGACGGCAGTCTGAATTGAACCCTTGCACCAGCGAAACTGCTGGCTCTTATAGGCAGGTACAGTTGCAGGAATCTCTGCCGGGTTTACAATATCTGTGAGGTATTTAAATTCCCAACCCTTCAACTCGGCTCTGTAAGAGAGGTCAAAGTCTTCGGTGAGGGTGTCTGATTGCCAATTGCCTGCATCATAAATGCACTCTTTGCGCCAAACGCCGGCTGTACCGTTGAAATTCATCCATAAATCGTTGGCATTGCGGGCCACCTGTTCAATTACGAAGTGACCATCGATGCCAATGCTCTGGGCCCGGGTTAACACCGAATAGTCGGCGTTTACATGGCCCCAGCGGGCCTGCACCATACCAATGTTCTTAGCCTGCCAGAAGTAGGGTATGGCTTTGCGCAGAAAATCTTTAGCAGGAATAAAATCGGCATCGAAAATACCAATGTATTCGCCCTTGGCAATCTCAAGAGCCTCTTTGAGAGCACCGGCCTTGTGACCCTGGCGGTTATCGCGGTGAATGTATTTAATATCAAAACCTTTGGCCTTATACTCTTTGACCTTGTTTTCGGCAACGAAACGGCTCTCATCGGTTGAGTCATCAACCACCTGAATCTCAAGCTTGCTTTTCGGATAGTCAATAGCACAGGTGGCATCAATCACCCGTTCGGCAACATAGTATTCGTTGAACATGGGCAGCTGAATGGTGACCTTGGGCCACTTTGACATTTTCTTTTTCAGTGAGTCGTATTCGTCTTGATCAACTTCACAGCGTTGAGGATTCTTCAGAAAAAGGTGAATCATGGCATAACAGTGAATGCCAAAATAAAAAAGTAGTACAATGTCTACGGTGTAGACGAGAATAACGAAGCCGAGCAATATTTCTATCATTTTGATCTCTTTAAAACTAAAGGCAGGGTCGGCAAATGTTCGGTTTCAGCCAGGGGCCCGCCGCTGCAGTGATTAAGTCTAATTTTCTTTTTGGGGCACCGCGTCAAGACATTTCAAGTTTCTAAGAGCGGGCCAGAATTTGGCCTATTTAGATTTGACGCCTACGGCGCACTGTGACATTGCTGCGGTATGCCTGAGGTACTTTCTGCGGTTTTATTGGGGATATTTGTGGTTTTCTTTCCGGCGTTGGCGCTTTTTCTAGAGAAAAAGCACAAGGTCTTCGATGCCTTGGGGGCCGTGGTGCTCTGCTATGGGGCCGGCATTCTGGCCAATAACGTGCTGGGCCTGAATTTTAATATTGAAGCCCCCCAGAACAGCAGCGATAGCCTGATCAAATTCAGCCAGATTTTACCGGTGCTTCTAGCCATACCGCTGTTGTTGATGAGCACCGACTTTGTAAATTGGCTCAAAACCGCGAGGCCTGCTGCAAAATCGTTTGGCCTGTCGATCTTCAGCGTTACTGTTCTGGGGGTGGTCTGCTATTTTATTTTTCGAGACTGGTTTGAAAGACCCCAAGAGGCAGCCTGGGTGTCAGCCATGATGATGGGGGTCTACACTGGCGGAACCCCCAATCTCACCAGTATCGGGGTGGCCCTTGAAGCCCCTAACGAATTATTCATTACCATAAATGCTGCAGATGTGGTGATTGGTGGGGCGTATTTTCTGCTGCTGATTACCCTGGTGAAACCCATGCTCTCGAAATTTTTAAAGCCCTATGTGGCTTCTGAAAATGCTCACATTTATGAAGATGAAAACAACCAGAGCTTCTGGCAGAAAATCTCGCTGCCCTCGCTGGGCCTCGCCATTCTGGTAGCCATTGTCTGCGTGGGCGCAGGCCTGGCTGCGGGTGAAATGTTTCCCACAGTTAATCTTAAGGGCGAAAAAGATACCAATGCAGCGCTGCTGTTTATCATGCTCACCTCATGCGCTATTGGCTTCTCGTTTATACCAAGGGTGCGTCATATCAAGGGCACTTTTGAAAGTTCTAATTATCTCATTCTAATGTTCTGCGTGTCCCTGGGGGTGCCGGTCAGCATTCCCCAGATGCT
>CAZHLC010000238.1:0-6514 GCA_964532545.1 uncultured Leptospiraceae bacterium
AGAAACCAGGTTTCGTTTTTCACTACATACTCGACTACTGTGTTTTTGACCCGGGGGTTCAAGTGCGAAAAGATATTATGACCGTTCTGTATGATCTCGACCCCGATTGAGATACCCTCAATCTCTTGAGGTGAGTAAATGTTCGGATGACGACGCATGGTACGAATAACGTTCTGCAGAATATCAATGGTTTTTACCAGCAGCACTTCATTGCTGAATGAATCAAGCAAAACCCGCACTGACCTTATAAAATTATCGGCCACATCGCGGGGCATATCGGTAATGCAGCTGAAGAACTGCTCATCTGTCAGGGGTAGCTCATAGTTAAACTTCACCGCGCCTTTAAAAATATTGGTTTCAAACTCATTAGCTTCTTGAAAGGCCTTAAGCGAATTAAAACCTGCTTTTAATGCGGCAGGAAAATGCCTGCCAAACTTGAAAATGGCAGCAGACATATTTCCCAGTAGCCGCCAGATTTTATGCGGTTTTGAAATGTAACCCGACAGGTTCAGAAAGGCTTCTTCAAGTACGATGCGGCGCTCTGGTGGTGGGTAAACGTAATCAAGAAAGTACGCCCGTAAGTCTTCAACAATATTCTCGCTTACGATGTCGGGTAAATCAAGTCGTTTGCGCAGCTCTTCATAATTATATCTGTCTTTGATGGTTTCACGCAATTTTTCAAGCAGATGAAATGATAATTCGCGTTCACCCGGTGAAAGAGCCGAAAGCATGAGCACCCATATTCCTGGTAAAGCGTCAGCCTGTAACCCTTTTTTAACCCCCATAAGTCAGTCTGGGGCTGATTTTAAAGGCAAAAACAATGCTAAAATAGTATATTAGGCTTCATGGCGCGCTATAAGTTGCCACTTGAGAAGGCCCGTGAGCACATGGCCAATAACCAGCGCTTGAAGGCCCTGGTTCAGACAGCTGGCACCAAGGCGGTAAAAAACCGAGATCGCCTTGCAGACATCTGGCAAGATTTACAGGCCTTATTCAGACTCATTTCAGCCTGGGTTAAGCGCAAGTATACTGTAGTACCCTGGCAGACCATGGTGCGAATTGTGGCTGCGGTTACCTATTTTGTAAACCCCTTTGATGTAATACCCGACTTTCTAGGTGCATTGGGCTTTATTGATGATATAAGTGTCATTGCCTTCGTTGTCTCATCATTTAAAGATGATATCGAAGCTTTTAAAAAGTGGGAAAGTGGGCAGACCACAAATCTTATACATGCGCCAATTTAGATTTTACACTGCAGCTACCCACCTATAATTCGTCATGTTTGACAAAGTAAGAAAATATATAATTCCTCATCTGCTTGGCCTCGCTCTGATTGTGCTTGGCTGGTTCATCGCCATATTTGACGCAAGTTGGGATCGTTTCTCTCAATCTAAGGCACTGTTTTCAAACGCAAGCATGCTGGGTCTATTTCTCATTCTCATCGGGGCCTACCTGCCCGATGTATGGGTCGCTATACTGAAAAAGCGCGAAAAATAACCAGTGCCCATAAAGCCACTGATCTGTCTTATCGGTGCCGGTGAGTCTGGGCAGATACTCATTGAGTACCTGAAGCGTACTTTTCGCCTCATTATTATAGAAAAAGATTCTGCCATTGTCAAACGGCTGAGAAATAAATACAAAAGTGATGAAATAGAATTTCTTGAAGGTGATGCTACCAGCGCTTTGATTCTTTCTGAAGCCAGTCTCAGCTCAGTATATCAGGTAATTATTACCATGCACCACGATGCATCTCTCAAAGAGATCATTGATCTGCTGCATGAACGGTTTCACGTCAAACAAATCTCAGCAAAAACAGAATCTACCAAAACGGCCAATTCGCTGCGCAAGAAAGGTGTCAATGTGGTCGTGCAATCTGAAGATGTGGCCAATCTGATTATCAACCAGATGGAACTCGGTGAGAGCTTTGCTATTCATGTTGGCAAAGGCGAAGGCGAAATCATGCAGATTCAGCTGACCAACAGTTCGCCTCTTATCGATACGCCGCTTAAAGATTTGCCCCCCAAACCGTGGATCATTGGAGCAATCTATCGCCCCCGGGCCCGTATGAAGCTGGCCAGAGGTCTACCCTATATCGAAAAACTCAGCATTTCAAAAGAAGATGAGTTTATTTTACCCAGAGGTGACACCCGCCCCCGGGCCGGTGACAAACTTCTGTTAATTGGTGACCCCAAGGTACTGCGGGCCACTGCTGCCTATCTTAAATCGGGTAAGCCGACTTTTCCTACCCGGCATGGTGATGTAGTGGTTTCTCTTTTTCTGGTTGATGAAAAAGACATTGGGGCCCACCGAGAATATAAATGGCTGCTGAGTTCAATTGAGCCCACCACCATGCGTTTTATTTATCATCATGAAAAAAGCCACCGCATTATTGAGAAACTGAGATTGCCAGCAGCCTGGCTCAAAGCGGGTGCTGGTAAAAAGACAGTTGATCATGTACGCACTCATAAGATTCCTCAGTTTATTGAGAAGCTAGCTCTGGGCAACCGCCTGGGCCTGATAATCTATAAACAACCCCTTGATTTTTTTACCAGGTTTCTGCATGGCATAGTTCTGCTGCCCCGTATGTTCAAACTACTACGCCGCAGTGACTCACCCCTGTGGATCATTCGCCATCATGGGCCCATTATGGGTATCAGTCTTTACATCAGTGCCCAGGCCGGAACCATGCGCGCTGCCGAGCTCGCTATGGATTGCGCCCAGCGACTCAATCTACCCCTTACCATTCTGCAGGTCATCGCACCCCGTATCATTGCAGGCTCTGAAAAACTGCGCGAAGAAGATGAGATGCGTGATTCAGTACATCATCTGGCCGCTCTCTACGGCATGACTTCACAAGAGAAGGTTATCGAGGGTAACCCAGTACAAGAAGTTTTGAATAATGTACCACCTGAACACCTGCTTGTTATGGCCATGCCCAGACGCACCAATGAAGGCTTGTTTATTCCCAATGTAGCGCGAAAGCTTGAAAAGAAATTCGCTGGTAGCCTGCTGATACTGCCTACATGAACCATTTCGCCTTTTACCTATTCGCCTTCAGTCTGGGAGCTTTTACAGTTCCGATCATCAGTCGACTGTTTCGCCTGCCTTCAATGATTGGTGAAATACTCTATGGCATGTTGCTGTCGTACCTGTTTTATACAACTTCAGTAGATCTTGAGTTTATCGATTTTCTCGCCGAACTGGGCTTCATCTTTCTTATGTTTCTGGCCGGCCTTGAGATTAACTTTGACCAATTCAGCTTGAAGAACATCAAAAAGCCCATTCTCAGTGTACTGCTGTTCTTTGTAGCCACTTATGCCCTGATTCTCATCGGGTTAATGCCGGGCTCGCCGTTCTACATTCTATTAATCACCGCAACGTCTGTGGGCCTGGTTTTTCTCGGCCTTAAGCTTGAGAATTCGGTAAACACCCCCTTTGGGCAAGAACTCATCTGGATTGCGACTCTGGGCGAGCTGGTCACGATCTTCATCATGATCGTACTTGAAGTTTCTTATCGCAATTTTGACCCATTGCATGTAATCAAAGACGTTTCAGGTATCTTTGCCCTACTGGTGGTGGCCTATCTTTTTCTGCGTATTATTATTTATTTATTCTGGCGCTTTCCGCGGGCGGTGGCCATCTTTGACAGCGACGACAATGTATCAGAGCTGGGTGTGCGCCTGGCCTTTATGATTCTGTTGATGATGGTGGCTCTCTCAGCCTTTTTTAAATTAGAGCTTATACTGGGGGCCTTTCTGGGCGGTATGATGCTCTCATTTGCATTCAGAGATAAACACGATCTAGAAAAGAAACTCTCATCAATTGGTTATGGCTTTTTCACTCCATTTTTTTTCATTAAAGTAGGCTGGGATTTTAAGCTGCAGAGTGACTACCTGGCCGCCATAATACAGAACAGCCTGATGATCTATGGGCTGATTTATCTCAGTCGCCTGCCCGCAGGTCTACTCTATCTGCTTGCCAGGGGCAAGGCGCTGTTAACCCGCCTTCGTCTTTCTCTGGCCTCAAGTCTTCTATTAGCGTCACCTTTGACGCTGCTGGTAGCCATCGCTAAACTTGGCAAAGAAATCAACCTGGTTGATGAGATTATCTATAATAGTATCATTCTAGCAGCCATGCTTGGGGCGATTATCGGGCCCCTGGGGTTTGCGCTGCTAGCACCCAAAGAGCAGAAATAAAAAAAGCCGGCAATGCCGGCTTAAATTTCAGGAACGTTGGATATTTTTTTAGTACTTATACAGCCTGAGCTTCTGTTTCTTTTTCAGTGCTGATCTGGCCGACAATTTTCTCGACAAAGCTTTCAGCCTGCTCTTGCAGATCAGAAATCTGTTTAGCTGTGGTATTTACTGCAGAACGAACCGCTTCTGCGTTGTCGCCCTGCTCGGCTGCGCCAAGATCAATCAGTTCTGAGACTTTGGCCTGAGTTTTAGAAAGAACCTCTTCTGAGCGCTCTTCAGCAGTCTTATAGGCTCCTAATCCGAAATTTACTACGTCTTTAATTATTGTTTCCATTTGTTTTTTCTCGCTTCACCTGGTATTTTGTGTCAATTTAGCCACCTAGTGCTGTGCACAAAGACACTTTTGTGCAGTGCGTCATACTGTAAAGCAACTTTCAGAAAAAATCAGGTACGAATGCCGTAGCCCCGCTTGAGCAGAGTATAAGAAATGAAAAACAGAATTACGATAAAAACTGCCAGAAAGCTGAAAGCGTAAACGATGGGCATATCGCTGAACCCTAGAAAACCAAAACGAAAGGCGTTAACCATATAGAGTATGGGGTTAAAAAGAGAAACCTGCTGCCAGAACTGTGGCAGGTCATCTATAGAGTAGAAGATTCCCCCCAGATATGTCAGGGGGGTTAACACAAACGTAGGAAAAATATTGATATCATCAAACTTTTTGGCAAATATAGCATTGAGCAGGCCGCCCAGGGCAAACAAAGCCGAAGTCATCAGAATAATCGCCACAACAACCAGAACATTATGAACAGGAATTTTGGTAAAACCCAGGGCAACTACACTGACCAGCAGACCTACAACCAGACCTCTGAACATACCACCGATAATAAAACCGCTGATTACCATGGCAAATGACATGGGCGAAATTAAAATTTCTTCAATATTCCGTTGAAACTTGGCACTGAAAAATGATGAGACAACATTTGAATAAGAGTTGGTAATCACCGACAGCATAATCAGCCCGGGCACGATAAAGGTGATATAGGGGTGACCCTTCATTTCACCAATGCGCTCACCAATTAACTGGCCAAAGATTACAAAGTAAAGAGACATGGTAATAATGGGTGGTAACAGAGTCTGGGGCCAGATGCGCAGAATTCGGGTAATTTCACGAATAACCAGGGTACGAACTGCTACCAGTCTCTGTGCAAAGTTCATCTGATTCTCTGCTCTTTGTCAACCAGCCTGATAAAAAGCTCTTCAAGGCGATTGGTTTTGTTACGCATATTGCTTACACTTATGCCAGCTTCATTCAAATGAGTAAAGAACTGGTTGATGCTCTGCTCTCTGCCAATGGTGACCTCTAGAATCTGCCGGTCAAGCAGCCGGGCCTTGAAGCCTGTCAGCCCGGGCAGCGAGGTTACTTCGTGCTGCAGGTCAAGAACAAGGGTTTGCGAATCAAGACGATTCAGTAATGACTGCATACTGGTATTCTCAATGATCTCACCTTCATCAATGATGGCAATGTTCTTGCAGAGATTCTCTGCTTCTTCAAGGTAATGGGTGGTGAGAATAATGGTGGTACCATTGGCATTAAGTTCGAGAATAAAATCCCACATGCTGCGCCGCAGTTCATCTAAGATTAACAAACGTGGGTTATGCACCAGGGCGCGGGCAATCATCAAGCGCCTTTTCATTCCCCCAGAGAGGCGCATCGCCTGCGTGTCACGTTTATCCCACAGTTCGAGTTTGCGCAGATAGTGTTCAGCATTTTCAAGAGCCTTATGCTTTGCTATGCCATAATAGCCAGCCTGATTCAAAACAATCTGCAGTACTTTTTCAAAGATATTAAAATTAAACTCCTGGGGTACCACGCCCAGCTGGGCCTTCAGCCCGCGCATATCTTTGTCAAGATCGTGCCCGAAAACCTGCACGCTGCCCCGGTTTTTGGTTACCAGGGTGCTCACGATGCCAATCAGTGTTGTTTTGCCAGCCCCATTGGGCCCCAGCAGGGCAAAAAAATCACCTTCTTTGACCTCGAGGCTTACGTTCTTCAGGGCTTCAACACCGCCCTTATAGGTTTTTGAAAGGTGCTCTACCTGTAGAGCATTCATTGCAGAAGCTCTTCTATGTAGTCGGTGACACGATCTGATAAGTTTTCTTTTTTCAGCTTGCTCATCTCACGAATAGTGGTGGGCGATGTGACATTGACTTCAATCAGATAGTCGCCGATTATATCGATACCCACAAAGTGCAGATTGAGTTTCTGTAGCCAGGGCCTCAGAGCATCTACAATTTCAGTATCACGGGCTGTCATG
>CAZHLC010000239.1:0-6498 GCA_964532545.1 uncultured Leptospiraceae bacterium
GTTTCAGGCTGACCTGAGCCAAGACAGCGCTGAAATGTTTCAGGGCGGCCAGCGATCGCAGATTCAGCAGGGCGACACAGGTGCTGCCCAGGGCGGGCCCGAACAGCGACTGCAGCGGCCTGACGATGTCAGAGGCCAAGAGCTTGGTATCATCTTCTTCGACCCCACTCTTTCACCCGAGCAGGTCGACGCCATGTTTGAATCATTCGAGCCTACCTTTGGCCCTCCGGGAGATTTTGACTTTTTACAAGATCTGCTGATTGACCAGTTCGGTAGTTTCGGCCCAGAAATAGTCGAATTCGAACTCTTGTAAGAAACTGGTTAACCCAGAAAACTGGGTTAACCCGCTCACAGATGAGGAAGTAAAATGAACTTACGATTTTTTATGAGGCCAGTTACACTGGCCTTCTTGCTTATAGCCACCACAATCACCTTTGCCCAGCAGACCCCAGAAGAGCAGCTTGATCAGATTACACAAGATGCAACAGCGGGCTTTGTTCCTCTGGCTGATCTACCACCACTTGACGTTGATAAAGCGCCAGCCAATACCCACATTCTGACTTTTGGTATGACTGCGAACAACGCCTATTATGCTGATTCAACCCTGAATAATAATATCTTTCTGGGCTTTTACCGCCCCTATATGACCTATTACCTCAATGAAAAACATGGCTTTGATGTGAGGGGCCGACTTCAGATCAGAGCCTATGAGAAAAAGCCAAGTTCGGGTAAGCAGACTGAACTGGTAGGCGCACTTGAGGTTATGCGCTTCATTCTCAAGTTTGATGGTCACAACCTTGAGGTTGGTCGACGCTTTTATCGCCTGGGCCGTGGCATTGTTTTTAACAATTACGGCGATGGCTTTGCCTACCGCTTTAATCACAAATACATCGGTATCAAAGCCGTGGGCATGTTCTCAGGTGAATACGGCAGCCTCTGCCAACTGAGCATTCAGGGCTGTACCACCTCTAACAACCCCTACGAGGTTGACCCCAACAGAACCTTCGATGCCACCGTAACCAACCCGGGCCAGCGTGTCTTCTACGGCGGTATGGTCAAGAGCCCCAGTTTTCTGGGGGCCCAGCTTTATGCCATGGGCCTTTTTACCAATGACCTCATCGATGAATCAGGCCTGAGCAGTAGCACCCAGAAAACAAAATTCAACCCCTATTATGCAGGTGGTGGCGTTAGAGGCTTCATCTGGAATGCCAACTATCGATATTCTTTTGAAGGTATCTATTCTGGTGGCACAACTCAAGATCTTATTTCAAATAATACCAATAATCAATCAAGCATCAGCTCTACGGCCTTTCTGGCCGAATTTAAATGGACGATTCCGTGGTTGCAGAACCTGATCAAACCGGGTTTGAACCTGCAGGCCGCCTATGGTTCGGGCGAAGAAGATCTTGACTCAAGTGGCAATGCAGGCACAGCCAATCATACCATTCTACCCTCAAAAAGTAACAGCGTAGGCAACTACAATACCTTTTATACCTTTGGTACTTTCTCAGGCGGGCTGGCCCTCAAACCCCAGCTCTCAAATATCATGGTCGGGCGCGCCGGAATTTCACTCAAACCCCTATACAAATTCTATGCTTTCAGAGGTCTGGGTCTGGTAACCACCTATTCGATCTATCAGAAAGCAAAAGCTAAGGGCTTTATATCTGATACAACAGCGGTTGAAGTTACTGAAAGTAATGGCAGTTTTACCTCAACCAATAAACCTATAGACAGCAAAGATATTGGCTGGGCAATTGATACTGTCTTAATTTTTAACTTCACATCTGATGTGAAAGTTTTCTACGCCTTCGGGCTGTTTAAGCCGGGTAAGGCCTACCCGGCAAAAGACACCAGTGGTAAAGATGGGCGACGTTTCAGAACCACGCATTTTATCAGTTTAAACCTGACATTTTAGATGCTCTTTTCGACAGCATTTTGTCGCTTTTTTGGTTTAAATTTGCTGAAATGGCCCGTCTCACTTTTGAGAGAGATTCGTTCGGAGATTATAAAATGAAGAAAGTGGCATTATTTTCAGCAATTCTGTTTCTATTTGTCTATTGTAGCTCAAAAGATAAAGACCAGAAAATCACCAAATTTGGCAAGGGCTTCGCCCTGGTAGGTGGGGCACCCATTTCTCAATTTGACACCGATGATTACAACCCCCAGGTGATTATGAAGCCCGATGGGTTTTTGATCTTGATCTTTGGCTCAAACCGTACCACTGGCATCGGCGGTGGCCCTGGCTCAAACCATTATATCTGGGGTACCACCTCAACCGCGCCCTATGACCCTATTTTTGGCATGCCCCCTTTTAACACGCCTGTTCAGTTGAACGTGGTAAATTTGGGCAGTGCTACCAGCAAAATAGCCTTCAGTGCCGGCACCGACGGTGGCTCAGGTGCCACCCTGGTGTATACTGAACAAGCAAGTGGCAACAGCGAAATGTATATCGCCACCGTTACTGATTTCGCATCTGGTAACCCCGACAGTGAAGCACAGTTTAAAGGCGAAGCGACCACGACCAACCGTATGGGTACAGTCATCGGTAATACAAGCCTACTTGCTGGCCAACCTGAATTTGTCTACAAAGAATCAACCTCAAACACATTCAAAATCGCTCAAAACGCGAACCCCAGCCCGGTTACCGATGGCACTCTTGATACCAACGGTGTATCAGAGCAGACATCAATTGCGCCAGTGCCGCAGTTTCTTTCAGGTCAACCTAACAGTTACTTTTTTACCAACGTCGACCCAAGCGGTACCTTCAGCTTTGTTTTAGCAGGTTCAAATGGCGATGTGGTGGGCGAACCCATTGGCCTTAACGAGGCGCTGTTTTTTGAAGGTCTGGCAATCAGCAACCTTGGTACATTTGCCGGCGGCCCTGGGCCTGAGTTTTCAGGTATGGTCTTCTCTGCCGGCTTTGATCTCAACGGCGATCAAGACCTTTTCTTTGTTACCAGTCATGATCTGGCCGGGTTGTGGCAGTTAAACCTGGGCCCGCAGAACAACATACAAGGCCCAGCCTTTTCTTTTCTGCCCCCCGATATGCCAGGTCTGGTTACATGGCATGATGCCTTTTCGATCTTTGACCCACCCGGGGCAATCACCCAGTGGTATGACAATATGTTCAACGTAGACCTGATGTCTGGTGGTACCGGCCCTACCTTTGACCCTGGTATTGATACCACCCTTGGCCTGCCCATCGTGAAGTTCGACGGCAGCGCCATCAACTCGTTTGATAGTAACAGCCTTGCCAACGTTGGCGGCAGCCTTACGGTAGGCACAGTCTTTGCGGTGGCCAACTATAATACTGCCAACCTTACATTTCCTGGCAATACCAATAACTGGTCGCTGGTGCAGTATGGCGGCAACTCAATGATTGAAGGGGTACAGGGCACTTCAAACATCACAACCACCTTTGACACCGTACGCATTAATGGCCATGGCAGCACCAATACCGAAGACTTCGGCCCTGTAGGTCTACATAAGATCATCACGGCCATCAAGAATACTCCGGCAGCTGCTTCGCCCTTTGTGGTTGGTAACAATATCTCAGGGTGGAATGGTGATCTCGGCGAATTGCTTATTTTTGATCGTACGCTCGATGCCGGCGAAATTGATACCATTGAAAAATATCTATCAGCAAAATTCGGCATTCCTCTTTATTTACCTAATAAAGATACCGCCATATCATCGTTTCTACAGCTCTGGTTCAGAGCCGATCAAGACTTGACTGCGACTTCGAGCCTGGGTGGCCCTGCAGCAGTCGCCAACCTGGTAGGGGCCCCGGCCTCACCTAACCTACCGTATTCTGTTAAGCCTACATTCTTTGGTAGATTTCAGCGCGTGTTAGATGTGACCAGTGCCGAAACCACCTTCGGCGGCATTGACCTGGGTACCCAGCACACTGTTTTTCTGGTGATCAACCCCGATTTCAGCTCAATGGCCAGCCCCCAGTCACTTTTTGACAACACCTTCGGTGCAACCAGTATTCGCGTTGACCTCAATGCGGCCGGCGGCCCACCTCATGACCAGGTGACCATCACTAAAGATGGTGGCGCCTTTGAGGTTTCTTCTTTCCCCATACCTGAAGATGATTATACGCTAATCACCGTAAGAACCGATGGAGCAAACACTGAGGTCTTTATCAACGGCGGTCAGTTTGGCAATATCAACCAGAGCTTCACCGTGCCTTCACCCACCGGTATCAAACTGGGTAAGACCACTGGTGGTCTAGCTGGCGGTATCGCCGAGGTGTTGGTCTACAATGGGGCGGCTGGCGCCCGCCTGACCGAACCACAGCGGCAGAAGGTTGAGTGTTACCTCAAAGGTCGCTACGACCTGCCCATATCGAACGGTATCTGCCCCTAAGACGGCGTTAGCTTACCCTGGCAAAAAAGCCCGCTCTGCGGGCTTTTTTTATTTTACACTTGCAAGCTGGCCTGCTAGCCAAACACCTGAATTCATTATGGATTTAGGAAAGCAGATCTCTAAGTATTTATTAGATATACTCAAAGAGGTGGGCATTGCCCCCACCAAAGCTGAAATTGGCAGGGTCACCGAACGACTGGGGGCCAGCTCAGAAGAAGAGCTTGAAGACGAAGTTGAGAATATGGTGCAGATCTTCAGAGAAGCTGAAGAAACTGACCTCGACACCGCAATTGACAATCACCTGCTGCGCAAATCACAGTACCTCACCGAGCTGCGCCGCCTGCAGGTCGACCTGGTTACCTGGCAAGACTGGGTGGTTGACCTGGGTAAGAAAATTGTGGTTCTTTTCGAAGGGCGCGATGCCGCAGGCAAAGGTGGTGTGCTAAAACGAATCACCCAGCGAATGAACCCCCGTGTGTACAAAGAAGTGGCCCTTACCAAACCAACCGAAGAAGAGAAGACCCAGTGGTATTTTCAGCGCTATGTACGCCACCTGCCATCGGCCGGCAACATTGTGTTTTTCGACCGCAGCTGGTACAACCGGGCCGGGGTTGAGCGTGTTATGGGCTTCTGCTCTGATGAAGAATACCGTGAATTTTATCGTACTGTGCCCGAGTTTGAACAGATGCTGGTACGTTCGGGCATTACCCTCATCAAGTACTGGTTTTCGGTCAGCGATGAAGAACAGCAGTTTCGTTTTTACTGCCGCATTAACGACCCCCTCAAACAATGGAAGCTCAGCCCTATGGATCTTGAGTCGCGCATTCGCTGGGAAAAATACACCAAGGCCAAAGAGTACATGTTTAAAAAAAGCAGCACCGCCTGGGCCCCCTGGTATGTAGTACCCGCAGATGACAAAAAAAGAGCCCGCCTCAACTGCATAAGCCACCTGCTATCTCTTTTTGATTATAAACCCGTTAGAAGGCCCAAGGTCAAACTTCCCCCGCGCAAAAGAAACGAAGGCTACCGGCGTGAAAAAATTCCTGAGAAAATGATTATACCTCAGATATTCTAACAATGCCGAAGGCATTGTAGAGTCTGGCCGATGATCGTATAAGTAACAGCGCTATTAAAAGCCAGCTGGTAGGCGCAGCCGTCATGCCGCTTTTTTTCTTTAAGGTCAGCGGCACACCAGTCGTAGAATGACCTTGCGGCACGCAGTTTCGTCAGAAACTGCGGCACCCGCTGGCGTCTTCGAAGATAGATGTTTTATCAAATCTTAAGAAGGGCAGACTTAACACGAATTAAAGCAGCCCAGGCTGCTCTTCTTTTGAGTGCATTACAATGCTTGCTAGATTGCCGCAGCTGCGTTGCAGCCTCGCAATGACAATTATGCGCACCAATGCACTATCATTGCGAGCTCTGCGAAGCAATCTAGCCTTACATGCTTGATGCCACCTCACCCTTTTAATACCTATTAGTTTAATGCTCCCTCTCCACCTGTGGAGAGGGAAGAATCGTCTTTCTAGATTCAAAAGGGCGAGGTCATCGCTCTTTATTCAGAGTAATCTTACCATTCGAATGAATGATAACATCTAGCGGGTCTTGTTTATCAGGAAAGTGTTTGATGATGTACTTGATCAGGGTCTCGCGCCAGTCTTTGGCAATAAAGTTTTTCATTTCGCTGTGGTGGCGGGTATCTAAAAAATCGAAAAGCTTTTTAAAGATCTCGGGGCCCTGAGCCGTGTTAAAAAACTCGACGATTGACATCTCTTTATTGTTATAGATGACGTAGAGATTGCTTTCTTTGGCAAAGAATTCGAGAGTGACGGTTGTTCGTTGCATATTTTTTAAGCTCGGCAGTGAAAAGTTGCTGAATTCATCTCTGAAAAAGCCCACGGCCCCGCATTTTTTGACAAAAATGCTTCTCTGCGGTCACGATGACCGCCGAGCCGGCAGTGTACAGGAGGTACGCAGAGCCGACGGCTAAAGCGCCCTTCGGGCTGCCATGGGCTTTTTCAGATTCAGCAACTTTTTCGCAAGTCGTTTTCAACGACTTGCTCAGTGTACAGTAAAGCCACCGTCTACTACAATGCCCTGGCCGGTAATATATGAGGCCCGGGCTGA
>CAZHLC010000240.1:0-6414 GCA_964532545.1 uncultured Leptospiraceae bacterium
GAACCATTTTCATGTCAGTTACTCCTCAGGGGTTGCTTTGGCAAAACCACCTTCATTGGGTGCCTTATAGGCCTTAGCCACAATCTGCACCGGATGCTCTGGCAAATCAGAGGCGCCAGTGCCCTGCTTAATCTGCAGAGCAGCCAGAGGGCAGTCAGTGGCCATACAATCAGCATCGCTTTTTTTCAAACCCTCAAAGGCATTGTTGCCTACCTTGAGACTCATATCAAAATATTCTTTTTTCATGGCCCAGGTGCCATCATGGCCGCAGCATTCGATGGTTGGCTTAACCTTAGCACCGGGTATGAGTTTCATGATATCACGCGATCGAAACCCGATGTTCTGTACCCGCAAATGGCAGGGCACATGGTAGGCCACCTTGCCCGGGGTGCTTTTGAAATCGCGGTTAAGCTTATCGTCTTTTTTGAGCTCAAACAGATACTCGTGAACATCGCGGGTAGCATTGGCCACAACCTGGGCCTTTTCGCGCCACTCGCCCGGTGGCATAAACAGCGGGTATTCTTTTTTGATGGTCATTGAACAGGTGGGGTTGATACCCAGAATCTTCTTACCTTCTTTAGCGAGGGGATACAGTGACTCAATATTGGCCTTGATCTTTTTCTCAGCCCACTCGAGATCGCCGCTGTTAAGGCCAGGCTGGCCACAGCAGTTCTGCTCGGGGTGCAGCACACTGCAGTTATTCTTTTCTAACACATAGGTGGTATCTTTACCCACATCGGGGTTATTATAGTTAACAAAGCAGGTGCTGAATAGAACCACTTCATCGTCTTTTTTCTCGGCCTTACGCTTTTTAAACCATTTTGCCAGAGTAGTAAAATGAAAACGCGGCATGAGTTTACGCCAGTGAATGCCCAGCACCATATGCACCAGCCACCTGAAAGGGGGAAGTTTAAACGATAGATTCACAAAAAACGACAGAAAACCCGAGTTCATGCGCCCGGCTTTATCAGGGTCTTGCAGAAATTTTTCACGAAAACTTACGCCATTAACTTTGGCATTCACATGAACAGCCCGTTGCAACAGCGAAGGAAAGTTCATGTTATAGTGGTGGTTGTCTTGATCAGTGTAGGGGCAGTTAATATAACACAGCTTACATTGAAAACATTCGTCGATAACCTGTTTGGTTTCAGTAGCCGTAAGCTTTCTTACATCGCCGTCATGATTATCATCTATAAAGTTAAAAAGAGTAGGAAACGACGTGCAGAACTTGAAGCACATGCGGCAACCATGACATATTTCAAAGTTGCGGGTAAGCTCTTTGTCGAGCTCTTGTTGATTCCAGTATTTTTCGTCGTGGGGGTCGTACGAAAGACCGCTGACGTCTTCGTAAGATACAATATCCATTAAGTATGATAGCAGATCGCCCCGCAAGCGGGGCGATAAACATCAGTTTTAGCTGATGCTTTTCAGACCTTCTTCGAAACGGCCAGCGTGTGACTTCTCAGCCTTGGCCAGAGTTTCAAACCAGTCTGCAATTTCGCCGAAACCTTCATCGCGGGCGGTTTTGGCCATGCCAGGGTACATGTCAGTGTACTCGTGGGTTTCACCAGCAACAGCTGCTTTGAGGTTATCTTCGGTATCGCCAATGGGCAGATCAGTGGCAGGGTCGCCAACTTGTTTGATGTAATCAAGATGACCATGGGCATGGCCAGTCTCGCCCTCAGCAGTGTCTCTGAACAGACCGGCGATATCGGGGTAACCCTCTACATCGGCCTGCTTGGCAAAATATAGATAGCGACGGTTTGCTTGCGATTCGCCAGCAAAAGCAGCTTTAAGATTGTCTAGTGTCTTGGTACCTTTTAATTCAGGCATAGATCTCTCCTGTTTTACAAAATTTAGAATGATTCTGGTTTTAGATTTAATAAAAAAGACATTGCTCGGCCAAAAAAGCGGTGAGAACTGTTCTCAGTTGTCTTTGCTATTGCACATGTCAAGGTAAAACTTTACCAGCGAATCTTCTGCCGACTTTTCGAGGCACTTTTCAAAGATCTTGCGGGCATCGTTGACCTTGCCAGCCTGAAACAGATCAATACCTTTTTCGAGCCACTCGCGGGTTTGTGTCTTAATAGCCTGCAACTCAGAGGTATCAACATCAAATACCTCATAAACATTAACGCCGTCATCGTATCCCTTGATTTTTACCAGGGCAACCTGCCTTATGCTGAAAGCTTTCTTATCTTGCAGATGATTAAAGGCCGATTCTGAAAGCATCAGAGTAGTACCGAAACGATGAGTCAGACCTTCGAGCCTAGAGGCCACATTGAGGCTGTCACCAATCAACGCCAGATCAAGACGATCTTGCACATGAAAGGCCCCCATTTTGACTTCACCAAAGTGAATACCTATACCAATTTCAAAGCCGCCATCGTCTGGCTGGCGACTGTTTAAATGTTCGAGTGCCTTATGCATGGCAATGGCTGCCCTTACTGCATTTTCAGCATTATCTTTAAACAAGGCCATAATGGTATCGCCCATGGTACGCTCAAGAATGCCGCCATTCTTGTGAATCGCGGCGCCCATTCTCTCGAAGTAATCATTTAAAAATGAAAAAGTGTCATCGGCCGATTTTTTCTGATATCGGCTGTGAAAACCCCGAATACCCGCATAAAGAATCACCAGCTTTTCGCTCTGGGCATCGCCGGCATTGAGTTCAACGGCATTACCTTTGCCCATTAGATTGAGGGTATGCTGCGGCACAAACTGGTTGTTGGCCCTGATCAGCTCATTTTTATTTTCAATCTGTTCTTGAAACTGCTCAATCATCTGATTAAAAGACAGGGTTAAGTGACCAATTTCATCAGCATAGGGGCCAGCTGTGGCATTTTCAGGCATACCCTGGCCGGTTTTTTTCATCAGCAGCTCTAGTCTGCTGACCGGGCGGGCAATGGCCGCTCGACTGAAAAACCAGAATGCGATGATAGCAATTATCGTAATCAGCAGACAGAGCAATAACAGTGGGTTAGCGTTGTTATGCAGAAAAACACGGTAGTCACGGTAGTCAAAACCTACCTCATAAACGCGCTTGCGGCGCTCGCTATAGGTGCGGTAGGTTACGTAGTGCTGCTTTGCCTTACTTGATCTGAAACGGTGAGCTGAAGGCCGGGCCATGGTAGCCATATAGGGTGCGACCAGTTCGCGGGTCGAAGAATCAACAGCCGAAGCTTCAATGATAGACTTTATATGCTGCATGAATGGGTTTATTCTACCAAAGTCATTGCTTAAGTATTTCAGATAGGCTTTGCGCAGATTGTTTTCTGGCAACGTGCGTAGAAAAGCGTATTGAACCGAAATCGGCTCGCTCAGAGAATCAAGGTAGGCCAGCAGCTCGGGGCCATTGGGCCGGTTGTTTACGGTTCGCATATAGTAGGTGATCATGGCACCATAACCACCGAATTCATCGCCAGCATCTTCGAGTACATATTTCAGCTGTTTTTCAACCTGATCAACATCAAAACTTTTAATGCGTTTATAGATACCCACATAATGCTGCTGCCATAGCATATTGGGCTCATCAAGCTCTGCCCAGTCATCACCAAAAAGATTTTTCATTTTGGCCCGCTTCATTGAATAGCGGGTTACATACTTCAAATGAGGCGGGCGCAGATCTTGTTCGATCACCAGCTCGGCCTCATTTGTTTGAATCGCGTGGTAGGCCTCATTGAGCCTCGCTGAAAGCAGATAGGCTGCAACTTGAATAAAGAGCAAGAAGAGAACCAGTGATAAACCAGCAAGTTTGCCCCAGAGGGTAAAACGGTCATTGGTCTGCTTTAAATAAACAAAGGCGATAATGAAAAAAGCTGTAACCGTAATGAAGTCATAGGCAATGCGCAACGCACCTTTCTGTGTTACACCAACCCGGTTCTCTACCCCCAGATAAGCCGGTATCAGCAGAATGGTGACAAATAACACCACCAACAACAGAGCGTAGAACCTGTCTTTGCCAGCTGCTGTAAAACCCCGGTAAAGGCCCAGGCCGAAGAGCGCAATGCTGTAGAAAACCATTACAAGGCCAATGAATGAGCTGAGCCTCTCTTCTAAAAAATCAAAGTGATGCCCATTAAAATGGTAGTAGGGGTCACTGCCAAAAGTGACCATGAAAAAGAAAAAGGTAAACACCAGGGCCACTGCCCACTGTATCAAAAGCAGCTTGCGCGCCACCCCGCCCCCTTTTTCATCAGGATAATAAAAGAAGAACTGTGTAAAATGTATTACGGCCGGCAGAATAAAACCTATGGTAAGCCAGCGATGAAAGGCGGCCAGAGGGTGATACCACGACGCTGCCATAAAATACCCCAGGTTAAAAAGTGAGATGGCCAGAATGCCAAGACCCAGATGAAAGGTGGCTTTTGATTTACGTTTAATGGCCAGCAGATAGAGAGCCACCAGCAGGGTAAAAAGAAACGGAATAAAGGCTACTATCGAATTAAAGTTAAAATATAGATCAGCGAACATGCTATTCATGGAACGTAGGCCCGTTGTTCATGCAAAAAATATCCATAGTTTTTCAGCTGCCCCTGCAGCGTTCGAATCGCCTGGCGGCACAGGGCTGTGCATGGCACCCTCTGCCAATTTTCGGCCGATAAGGGAGACTGCCGCAGATAAAAGTCATAGCTGACCGCAGTTTTACCAGGTCGGTAAACCAGACGATAGCGCCTGTTACCCCGGGTAAGGTCAACGGCTCGAAACTTCAGACTCTCAACCAGGGGTTCATACATGGGCCGTAGAACCAGCGCCCCACCCGCATTTACCTCAGATATTTCAGGAAAATCAAAATAAATCGTACGCTGCTTCTGAAAGCTGAAATCGCCATGGCGTGAAAACCAGATACCGGTTTCAGAGAACAGATCTCTGGGCCGTGGCCGCAGCAGGCTGAAGCCATCGCTATCGGGCTCTTCTTTGTAGAGCAAATCAACTGTAGTGGCAAAAAAATCTATTTGTGAACTTGAAATGTTCAGTTTCTGAAGCTGGCTCAACTGATCAGATTTAACAATGTTTTTGCCGCCATACAGAACCCAGGGTGTAAGCAGGGCATGGTCACCCCTTAAATGTTCACCATGACCCTGATAAACTGAGCCGTCGCTGAGCTCTTCATAGAGGTTTTCACCGTGATCGCCAAAAACATAGAGCAGGGTATTATCGAGTTGACCACTTTCTTTCAGGCCACCCATCAGCTGCCCAATACTGTCATCTATACTTTTTAATGACGCCTTGAACAACTGCCGAATCTGCGCAACATCGGTCTCGCCTGGTAAATCTTTTTCAAGGGGGTCTACAAACTTTTTAAACTGGTATTTGCCGCTGTAGTCAGGTAAGGCATAGTCTTTGTAATAGGGCCAGGGCGGCGAATAAGGAAAATGCGCAGTACCGAAAAAGGCGATCACAAACAGATCGCCAGGCTCTTCATTGATGACGCTGATGAGATCATCGGCCAGATATTCAGCGACCGAAAATTCAGGCAGTGCCTTGATTTCGGGTCGATAAGAGCGCATGGTTTTATTACCTACTAGAGGCAACATCAGAAACTGAGTTTTCAGCGATTGAAACCGCAGAATCTCAACCATGTCGAGGTGGGGGGCCTCAATACGGTCATAATCAAGAGCCAGGCGAGAGAAAAAATCGGCCGCGTAATCGCCCACAATGGCCACGCGAAAACCTTTCTTTTTCAGATAATCTACTATATTGTTCTGCTGGCGAAAGCGCTTAAGGTCTTGATCAGCTGGAAACATATGCCGTATGCCAGAGCGCGCCGGATACAGCCCAGTAAGCATTGAGCCAAATGCTGGCAAGGTTCTTGGCAGGGTGGCATGATGATCAGGCATAAGCACCCCACTCTCAGCGAGTCTGTTGAGGTGGGGCATATTGTCTTTATTCAGCTCTTGATAGCGCAGACTGTCTATACCCAGCCAGATATGCAGCCTGCGCTCTGTTGAATTAGCCCCAGGGTAGGTGACAACAATCGCTGCTAGAATTACGATAACCAGACTGGCCGAATAACTTCTTGGCCAGTTCAACACATGTTGCCAGCTGAGGCCCAGCCACTTTTTCATTGGGTAGAAAATTCCCAGCAGGCAGAACCCGGCAAAAAGAGCAAAGGCAAAGTAGTAGAGATAATGGGGCGAAAGGGTTTTAAAAGGCCAGGCGAGAATATACCAGAAGTATGAACCCAGAAAATACAGGGCTTCTTGATAAAGCTGGGGGTGCCGGCCAAAACTGGCCAAGAGCAGCAACAACCAGAGGCTGGCCGCAATGGCTACGATGACCCGGTAGCGCACCCGGCGACCTGTTATTTCAAACAGAGCAGCTATGCCCATGGTCAGCAGCAACCAGATAACCGCATACTCAAGCAGATAGCGCAACTGAATTAGAACAAAAGAAAAGCCGTAGGTTTTAATG
>CAZHLC010000241.1:0-6374 GCA_964532545.1 uncultured Leptospiraceae bacterium
TAACAGTAGCAGCATGCTGAATATGATCAATGAGAAAATTCTGTAGTTCATAGTTGTTCCTCTTGTTGTTGTTCTCAAGACGGTTTGATCTTAACCGAAACGAAGAATTTTCAGCCTGGTTAGAGTTTCAAGAAAAAAACTATTCGGGCAGGGGCACAAAGTCGGTTTCTTCAGCCACCTGGCCAAACTGCTGGTTACGCCAGCGGTCTTTGGCTTTTTCAATGGCTTCTCTTTCGGTGTGTACAAAGTTCCACCACATATGGCGGCGTTTAGCAAGGGCCTTGCCCCCGAAGAAAACTACGTGAGTGTCTGCAGAGATCTCGATGCTTGTACTGCTTTCTGGTTCAAGTAAACCCATCTGTAGAGTGTTAATGACATTGCCATCAATCTTTACGCTGCCGTTTAAAACGTAAACACCATGCTGCTCGTGGGTAAACTCAGCAGCCTGTAGAGTTGTTGTGGTTTGTGTTTGCACATCGAGCATATAGCCTTCACCATGGTTTGGCACTGGTGATTTCTGGCCCAAAATTTCACCCAGCACCAGCTTGAAGTCAGCACCAGCTTGCTGCCAGCCAGGCAGTTGGTCTTTACCAATATGAAAAAACGCCGGGTCTGTATCTTGTTGATCTTCGGGCAGGGCCAGCCAGATTTGCAGCCCATGCATCTGTTGGTTGGTTTGTAGTGAACGCTCTGAGTGAGCACAGCCGCTGCCCGAGACCATGAGATTGACTTCGCCCGGGTGAATTTCTTGTTTGGCCCCCATGGTGTCGCGGTGTATACTGGCCCCCTCGTAGAGAAAAGTAAGGGTTGAAATGCCAATGTGGGGGTGGGGTAATACAACCATGTTGTCTACTTCAACCGGGCCCATGTGATCGATCAATACGAAGGGGCCAACGCTGCGGGCCTCAATGCGGGGCAGCATACGGGCCACCGTATCTTCGCCGCCAATTTTGACTTTCTTTTCATCGAGAATAACCATGACTTTAAGATAGCAGGTATTAAGCTGGCAGCAAGTTTTTATAAATGAAAAAGCCCGCATGCGCGGGCTTTTTCAGGCGGGGGTTTAAACCCCCGGCAACAATAACAATTAATCGGCCCAGACCTCATGAATGATGGTGGCAGAGCTATCGCTCGAGCGCACATTTGTACCAGTTGAGGTGCTGCCCCACAGGCCGCCATAGACAGCTTTTACAGTGTCTTGGTCGTTGCCGTTGCGGCCACCGTCGTGGTTTTCATCAAACTGGCCAGCGTCACGAAAGCCTGCGCTTTCTTGTTTTGAAGTACACAGGTTGCTGGTATTGTAATTGGCTGTGGCGCTGCCCGAGCAGGCAAATGCAGAGGGGTAGGCGATTACGCCGTCGTCTTCGCCAGCCAGACAGGCTGAAGCGCCCACGATCATTTCATAGCCACCGAAGAGCCATGTGGTGGTGCCGGGGCTGTTGGCGTAGGTGCGAACTTGATATGAGTCTGCAGTCTGCAGCCAGACAGTGCCCTGATCGCAGTCAGAGATAATTCCTGCCAGAAAATTACACACAGCGCCGCCGTTGCCACAGACCGTATCGGCTGCGTAAGTGCCCCGATGAGCGCCCTGAATCGACAGGTGGCGGTAAACCTTGTTGTTAATATTGGCGTAATTGCCGCCCGCGTAGTTGTAATAGGGGTCTGAGGGTCGGCTGTTGCCGAAGATCCAATCCATCAGGGGGCCGCCATTACTGTGAGAAACAATGCGAAAATAGCTCTGGCCTGCACAGCTGGCACCATTGCCATCTGAGCCACCGGCTAAGATATTGTTAATCTGGTCAGCCACTTCTTTGGCCGCCTGCCAGTAAGGAATCGTCGAGTTCCAGTTTACTACCGCGTATTTGTTATTCGCGCCAGCAGCCACGATGTTCAGGGTATCGCGATCGTTGTCGTAGGGGTTATACCACGTTCCGTCACCATTCCAGTAATCGTAAGCCTGTGCCGGGGTTAAATCAGTTGATTGATGCCCATGCACAAAGATAAAACATTTTGAAAAGACTGGTTGAGCTGTGAAAGCCACCAGTAGAATTAGAAAAAGCCCAAGTCGAAGCTTGTTCATTGAAACCTCTTAACACATATTTTTATGTGAGAATAGAGCAGCGCACAATAAGGCCCTGCCCTATACCCAGTCACACGCATACACAATAAGATATACCACGACTATGGGCGTCTCATATTGCGATATGAGCCGATATTAAAAAGATTTTTTAATGAATCTTGTCTTGGTGCAGCGAACACAAACCAGTTTTCTTAAACAAATGTGCTTGCACACCTGTGATAATGATTTGATGCTTGAGAAGGCGTGAGCACCGACGATCAAATATCCCAGTTAACCAAAAGGGTCGAAGCCCTTGAAGCTGAAGTCGCCCGATTAAAGAACCAGCAAGTGGGCGCCGCACAACCGGTGGCCCGACCGGTATCGAAACCTTTAGCCAGAATAAAAAAGCCCAAGGTCAAAACGCCACGCCAATGGTCACCTGATCTTGAATATCTATTGGGCGGCAACATCTTCGGCAAGCTGGGGCTGGTTACCATAATTCTAGCCGTGGGCTGGTTTATCAAGCTGGCCTTTGATAATCACTGGGTCAATGAATCAGGGCGCATCATGGTAGGGCTGGTAATTGGCCATGGTATGGCCATTGCCGGGCTGTGGTTGGCAAAGAAGAAACTCAAGTGGTTGCCACCGGCTCTCATTGGGGCGGGGGCCACCTGCTGGTTCATAGCAATCTATGGTGGCTATTACTTCTATGACCTTTTCAGCGGGGGTGAAGCCTTTCTCTACCTGTTTCTCTGCTCTGTGTTCACTGCTGTTTTGTCATATCTTGGGCGCAACCAGGTTCTTTATGTGTTCAGTCTTGCGGGTGCGCTGCTTGCGCCCATCATGATGTCAACCGGCGAGAACTCGTTTCGTTTTCTTTTTACCTATTTAACCGTGATCAACGTGGGTTTCTATCTAATCAGCCGTCGCATTGCCTGGCAGACGGCGCCCTACCTTGTTCTAACTGGTAACTTCATCATCTTTTCAGGATGGTTTGAGGCCAATGCAGGCCAGAGTACGTTTTTATTCCCTTTTATTTATCTGACTGTTCTCTTCGTTAGCCTTACATGGCGAGAGCTGTTTGATGTGGTCAAGCAGAGCAGTAAGCTACGGCCGAGCTCGGTGGTTTTGCTGAGTCTGAATGTTTTGTTTTATCTGTTTGCCGGGGGTTCTCTGGTTGACTACTATTACAAAAATTTTAATGCTCATTTCTTTTTGGTATTAGCCGCAAGCTTGCTTGTGTTTCACCGTTTATTTCTGGCACAGGCCAGCCTTGAGAAGCAGACCCGACGTACCATGCCCGCGGTTTTATTGGTTGGATTAATTATCTCAGTATTTGCGGCTTTATCTGCCGAAGCCGAAAACCGCTGGTTGACTCTCAGTTATGTTGGTCTGGCGGGCAGCCTGTCGGTAATCGGGGCCAGCGAGCGCAGCAAGGTGACCATCATAGCCTCGCTGATCTTCTGGGCGGTGGCCCTGTTGCGGCTGTTTTTTGAGGCTCATGGCGACAACGCGCTGTTTCTGCTTAACCCTGACTTTGGTCTTTATCTGGTGGCCACCCTGCTTCTGGGGGCTACTTACTATATTCAGAGAAAACAACCGCTTTTTAAAGGCCTGGTAGCTTTTGCCTACGCAGCCCTGTTTGTGCTGATCGTGGGCAGTTTAGTTGAGGTGCACCAGCTTGATGCAGGCAAGCACTGGCGAAATCTGTATTACTCATATACCCTGGCCTTTTACGGCACCATCTTTCTGGTTCTGGGATTTATGCGCATATCATCAACCCTGCGTATTACCGGTATGGTGCTGGTCGCTCTGTTGATTGCCAAACTCTATTTATATGATATATGGACGTTAAGCCGACTCATTCGTATTATTGCCGGTTTTACCCTGGGGGCCGGTCTGGTGTTACTGAGCATTTTCTACCAGAAGTTTAAAGAAAAAGTACTCTCGATGGATTCTAAAACATGAAAAGATTAGCAGCTATAACAATTGTATTTTTCGCCCTGACTTCACTCTGGGCCCGCCCGGTGAGAACAGCTTCATACCTTTACTATCAAGATGTTACGGTTAAGGCGGCTAATAAGGCCCAGTATGGCATACTGCCCCTGCCACAAGAGGTGCTGGCCAATTCACACGGGCGCGACCTGCGCCTGGTACTCGAGGGTGAAGCCGTACCTCACTTTCGACGTCGTTCAACGATCAGAAGTGTAGCGGGGGGCAGCAAGGCAGTTAAGGTTCTGTTCAGCAAAAAACAAAAGGCTGCCATTACCTATGTGGTGCAATTACCCGAGATCAGCAAAGACCAGCAATACAATGCCATCAAGGTAAGCTCAGACCGCTTTTATGAAGCCACAGTTAATCTAAGCAGCAGTAACAAACCCCGCGACTGGCAGAGCATGGGTGAGCGCTTTATCTACAGATATAAAGGAAGTGACGAGAGCTCGATTTCAATTGAGCCAGGCAAACACCGCTATCTCAGGCTGCGCTTTAACCAACCTGGCCCCTTTAAGATTGGTCGCGCCACCTATACCCCTGTGAAACAACAGGTTGAGGTGGCCGTGCCTGTGGGCGAGAACGATATTAAAACCAAAAATGACAGCGACCGCCGGGCCACCCTGATCAGGTTTGCCAACGAGCGCCGTTATGCCATTCACCGGGTAGCGCTTACTTTTAAAGACAGCCAGTACAACCGTCGTATTGAAATTGATTCATTTGCTGTGAACAAAGAGTTCATCAATGAGTTTTCAGGCACCCTGCGTCGAAGAGGTGCTGAAAAAGGCCGCCACTTGATTGATCTGCCCAACCCCCTGCGCGGTGCCATACGAATTGCAGTTACCTATGGCGATGATAAACCTCTGACCCTTGAAAAGGTCGAACTTTTTTCGCCTAAAGAAGAGCTGGTCTTTGCCCTGCCTGAGGCCAGCGAGGGGCTGCGTCTATATTACGGTAATGAGTATGCTAATGCGGCCGAATATGACATTCGCGATACCTACTCGATCGAATCGAAGCATACCCGGGCTTCGTCTGGCGAGCAGCAGAAAAATGCCGACTTCGGCTATTCAATGGTAGAGCCCCCGGTATCAACCTACATTATTCGGGCCATCTTTATTCTGGGATTGTTTGGTCTGTTGTGGCCATCGTATAAGGCCATTCAAAAGTTTGCCCAGGTTGAAAACGAGAGCTAGGCTATTTGCGCAAGATTACCAGCAGAGAGTCGTCTTTGCTCATTTCTGTGTATCTGCTGATTTTTAAAACATCTAAATCATTTGAAAATGTTTCTGTTATAGTATCTTCATTGTAGTAGATGCAACGGGCCCCCTCTACAAGCTCTTCTTCATCGCCATACCAGAATGTGTGACACAGAACCCCGCCTTTGGCGATGAGCTCATATTGCCTCTTAAAAGACTGCCTAAGCTCATCTCGTTTAAGACACTGTAGAACCTTGTTTGAATAGATACCATCGAACATTTGCTCTGTTTTGATTGAGATGGCATCGAGCACCATGGTGTCTATTTCTGGGTGCAGCTTCTGCATTCGTTCGACAAACCACTGTGAAAGATCACTGCCCACTACCTGGTAATGCTCAGCCAGTAACAATGAGTCAACCCCGGGGCCCATACCAAGCTCGAGCACCCGACTGCCTGCAGGTAAGTGTTTCTGCAGCTCAGTAATGATTTCTCTGCCGTCGTAGCCTTCGGCTATTTTTACATAGGCTTCGCAATGGGTGGGGTCGAGCCAGTAAGACATTGAATACTTAAGCGGGTTTCTCTTCTTGAAACGTAATTCGATTATTAAAGGGGTCGATCACTGTCATGGCCCGGGTGCCCCACGGCATATCTTCGATGCCGGGCCGGTTGTATTTATATTTTTTGTTTGAGATATCGTTATAGAGTTCATCAAGACCTTCTGTCTGCACAAAAACCTTGGCCCCGGGCGTGCAGTCACCCGAATGTTCGGTTAAATGAATTACCAGGTTATTACGTGAGATCTGCAGATATTTCGGGGTATTGGGTTCAAACTGGTGCTGCCAGTCTACGGTGAAACCCAGAAAATCTAAATAAAACTCGCGGGCGCGGTCTTCATCAAAGATGCGTAAAACAGGTATGGCCTTGAATTTCATTACTTTATGAGAGTGGCGTTTTTTAAGATCAGGGCAGAACCAGAAAAGCCGGCGCGGTAAGCACCATCTTTGTCGCGCAGAGGTTCATTCTGGGTTAGGCGGCCCAGCTCACCTTTTACAGTTATGGTCTGCCCCATTTTCTGTTCGACCCAGGGGTTATCACCCAAAAGGTGAATTGGGCCAGCGGAGCTCTGA
>CAZHLC010000242.1:0-3268 GCA_964532545.1 uncultured Leptospiraceae bacterium
AGATTACCGTAAAAGAAAATGGCGAAGTGGCGCGCGTTTTTGTGCGCAACGGTTCACAGTGGGCGGTGCGTGAAAAGAATACCACCACCGCTTTCAAAGCCAATGGCAAGAACCTCGAAAAGGGGTTTGAAAATCTGAAAAAAATGAAAAAATACCGGGTGATCAGCTCTTCACTGCCAAAACAGGCCGAATATGAAGTTCTACCCTGCGCGAAGAAGGGCGAAGTAAAACCCAAAGAAGGTCAAACTATTACCTGTGATGATTTCATTCTAGAAATTCGTAAACAAGGCGAAAGCAAACCCATACAGGTTTTTCTTGGCAAGGCCGGTGGCAGCTTCAACAGCACCCTGGTTCGTCTGCAAGAAGCAAACGATATTTATGCCGTTGCTGGCAGCATGCGCAACGACTGGAACCAGACTCTCGAGTATTACCGCGATAAAAAACTTTTTAACTTTGTAAAAGAAAACATCAAAGGTGTTGATATCGAAGGGCCTTTTCGCTATAACCTGACGAAAAATGACCTGGGCAACTGGAACATAACCGAAAAGGGCAAAAGCAAGCCGGCTATTAAACAACGTATGGAAAGTATGCTGCAACAGCTGGCTTCAGTTGAAGGTACCAAGTTCTTTAAAGAGAAAAGAGCCCCCAGAAGATACGCCCGGGTTAAGGTTTACCTGCTGAACAACACCACGGCTGAACTGAATATTTTCGGGCCGAACAAACAGAGTGAGTTTGTGATTACCAGTACGGTTGTGGCCGATGCCATGTTGATACCCAAGTACCGCATTGACACGATTCTGTTAGACCCGAAAACCATCGAAGACAATTCAGCTCAGAAACCCCAGCAACCGGGCCTGCCAGGTGTGCCAAAGCCCCAATAGATGGTAAGATTCAGCCAGCTTCTATTGTTTGTTCTACTCTGCACTCAAGTTGCGGGCTGTAAAAATGCTGAAAACTACGCACGTGAGGGCGTAAAACACTTAGATAAGGGCGAAGACGTTACCGCCCTCTACTTTTTTGAAAAAGCCCTGCAGGCCGATGAAGATTATGCCCTGGCCCTTTATGGTAAGGGCCGCCTGCTTCTGCAGAATAAGATCACCAAAAATGACGGCAAGGCCATGGTTGAGCGGGCCCTGCCCCGCCTTGAAAATCCGGCTATAAAAGAGAAGGCCTATCTAATTATTGCTGAATTTTACAATAAAGAAGCGAATACCAGCAAGGCCATTGAATACCTCGAAAACGCACTTAAAGAGAAAATTATTTCGCCCAAGACTCTGGGCAAACTGGCCCTCTATTACAGCAAGGCCGGCGACAATAAAAAGGCCTTGGAACTGCTGGGCCGCAGTACCAAAGAATTTGCTCAAGACCCCAGTGCCCATGCAGATATGGGTCGCTTCTACTTTGAAGAGCTGAAAAACTTCGAGCTGGCCCGCCAGTCATATCTGAAATCACACCAGCTTCAAAGCGGCCAGAAAGAAATTCTCTATAAATTGATGCGCAGCAGCTATCTGGTAAAAAAGCCTGCTCAGAGCCTGCAATATCTTGATATGCTGCTGAAACTGAGCATAGACCCGGTAGAAACCGCCCAGCTGCAGTCGCTGAAGCCCCTCATTGAAAAAAACCAATGGAAGCTTAACTGACCCCTAAAAAATAGGGGACATTTAGCGCCATTTTATGCAACTTATTAATCAGAGTGCGTGCCATTGATCAACAGCTACTGCAAGCCGAGCGAATCTGGTTATTCTTTTTTGCTTTTTCTACCTGGCTGATCTTGATGCTCTTCTTGTGGGCCGATGCGCCCCGTAAGATGATGAAGGCACTCAGCCAACAGAGCAGCGCCGAGACTGCCAATGCACGCGAAATCAAGGTGCTGCTAGAGAACCCCGATGATAAGAAAAAAGAAAAAGAAAAAAAGAACCTGGTATACTTATCAAACAAAGATACCAAAGCCAGGGGCAAGCTGACCCGCCAGAAAGGTTTCGAAGCCCTGACCGAGCGGCAAGAGCTGGCCTTTGCCAAGCGGGGCAAAATCAAAAACAAGCAGATTAAAAGACGCTCGCAAACCACCGAGAATTCGATCAGCATCAAAAAGGCTGACACCTTCTATGTTCGCATTGAAAAAGAAGAAAAGACCCGCGAGACCGGTTTTGGCGGCAAAACCACCTGGGGTAAACAGAAACGCACCAGCATTCCTACCCATTATAAATTCAGACGGCGCTTCGCCCTGTCATGGGATATGAAAGGCGAGCCCCGTATACCTACCAAGCACTATAAGCATTATCAATACTTCAAAGACATGATCGTTAAAATCAGAGAACACTGGGCCCCGCCGGGTGGTCAGCCCTTTCCTACCTTTGGTGATTCGTACCACAGCATTACCCCGACCCCAGGGCGCATGACCTACGCCGCCTTTCCGACCCAGGCCATCAAGGTGGTCTTTATGCTCAATGAAGAGGGTGATGTCATCGACATCAAACTGTGGGAATCTCTAGGCTACAAATCACTCGACCAGTCTTGTATTGAATCTATTGAGCGCTCACGTAATTTTGGGCCCCCGCCCACCGAACTGGTGGCTGATGGCTCGATGATTGTACCCTTTGTGTTTGTGATAGTAACCAACTGAGCAGCTGATAATAAATAACCTGCTGGGGCTACTCAGCCCATTATGGTTTTGTGAATGTAATTCTGAATCACATCGAGATCTTTTTCTTCAATGGCGGTATATTTTCCGCCAGCCTTACGACCGCTGATGTTGGTAATTTCAATCTGGCACAGAATCACTTTGTCTTCAATAAAGAATTTCGAGTCAACCACGTCGCCCTCATAAAATGAGAATTTGCCGCGCAATTGAATGCCGCCGGTGCCAATATCGATAATTTCACATTGCAACCAGTCAGTGGCACCTTTGAGCTTGTAGCTGCCTGCAAAATCGACATTGAGGCGTGCCATTTCACGCTTCTGCTGTTCGGGTTTTCTAAATTCGTCGCCCATATCTGTATCTAGTATCGGTTAGAGACAGATAATAACCATGACATTTTGAAAAGCCAAATATAATAGCAGAGAAGGCCAATTCTTTTTATTTTACTCGAATGGCCGAGCGTAATGAACTGATCAGCAGTATTATCAAGACCCTCGCGGTGGGCAAAACCGGCAGCCGTGATATAAAACCAGAACTGGTCGAGCCAGCCATACAAGAGTTCAAAGAAGGCCGGGTCAACCAGATACAGGCGGTTACATTTTTCTCAGGCCTGCTATTTAAAGGGGTGGC
>CAZHLC010000242.1:3368-6371 GCA_964532545.1 uncultured Leptospiraceae bacterium
TTGCGTATTCGTTATGCTTCTGATGATGAATACAACGCCCTTTATGATGCCATGGTGTCTGACATCAAAACAGATTTTACACACCCCTGGCCCAAGGGCCCCACCATTCAATGGGCCGAACCCTTTGATGGGGTTAAGCGCTCTTATCTACTTACCCCCGCCCTGGCGGCCCATTTCGCCAGCCAGGGTTTTGTTAATTTGCACATGGTGGGCCGTTGCAGTGGCCCGAAATATGGTAACACCCTGGCAGAAATTCTAGCAGAGATGCCAGAGATGGTACATGAGCTCAAAAGCAGCAAAGAGCTGCCCAGCCAGCCACCCGCGGGCTTTGTAATCGAACAACAGCAGCTCTCAGCAGCTCTTGACAGGTGGGTCGACCTGCGGCGCATGATGATCAAAAGGCCATTTCTTGCTACCCTTGAGAAGTTTCCTAATACGTTTAAGTCAGATATCTTTATAGCATCAGCTTTTCACGATAACTTCAGCCAGAAAATGATGTCACTGGCCCAGTATGCCGGTTTTAAATACATAATCATCGTTCACAAAGGGCGTGAGGGTACCATCGGGCTCTCTACCGCCAAACCCGGCCTGATCAGCTATGCCAAAATTACCAAAGATGGGTATGATGAAGGCAGCTTCGGCTTCTCTACAGAAGACCTCGGCCTTGAGGCCATGACCGATGGGCGGGTTGAGGGTGATTTTAAAAAGAATGCCAGCCTGCTTAAAGACTACCTTGAACGGGGCCAGAGCCCCGATGAGCACTTCAATATGCGGGTTCGCGTGACCGTAGCCGCCCTTGAGCTGGCCTTTGAACGCCTTGGGCTGGTAAAAAAAGCAGCCTGAGTCATGTGCAGCGAAGGGGCGGCGCACAATAACCATCTACCTGCCTCTATTGCAAAAGCATTCGACAACGAGTCTTAAAAAAAAGAAAAGTCTCGCATTATGGCCGAAGAAAAACCACGCCCCTATTCATCAAAGGTAACTGACGGATATGAACGCGCCCCCAGCCGGGGTATGCTACACGCCGTTGGGTTTAAACCCAGTGATTTTAATAAACCGCAGGTGGGCGTCGCCTCAACCTGGGCCATGGTGACCCCCTGTAATATGCACATTAACCAGTTGGCCGATGAGGCCAAAGCAGGTGCTGATTCGGCCGGGGGCAAGGGTGTTATATTTAATACCATAACCGTTTCTGATGGCATTTCAATGGGTACTGAGGGTATGAAATACTCACTGGTCTCACGCGAGGTCATTGCAGATTCAATTGAGACCGTGGTTGGGGCCCAGGGCTATGATGGGCTGGTAGCCATTGGGGGCTGCGACAAAAATATGCCAGGGTGTCTGATCGCCATGGCCCGCCTGAACCGCCCTTCGGTGTTCGTCTATGGCGGAACCATTTTGCCCGGCAAATACCAGGGCAACAACGTAGACATCGTTTCGATTTTCGAAGCCGTGGGCCAGCATGCCAATAAGAAAATCAGTAAAAAACAGCTTACAGAAATTGAGCAGGCCGCTATTCCCGGCCCCGGCTCTTGCGGCGGCATGTACACCGCCAATACCATGGCGGCCGCTATTGAAGCACTTGGTATGAGCCTGCCCAACAGCTCGGCCATGGCTGCTATTTCAAAAGACAAGGCAGCTGACAGCAAAAAGGCCGGCAAAACCGTAGTAGAACTCATCAAGAAAAACCTGAAACCACGCGACATCATGACCAGGCAGGCATTTGAAAATGCCATTACGGTAGTTACCGCCCTGGGCGGCTCGACTAATGCAGTGTTACATCTACTGGCCATGGCCTCTGCCTGCCGGGTTGAATTGACCATTGATGACTTCAGCCGCATCGGTGCAAAGACACCGGTACTGGTCGATCTCAAACCCAGTGGCCGTTTTCATGTAGTTGATTTTATCAAAGAAGGTGGGCTGCTGCCGCTGATGAAACTGTTATTGAACGAGCGCCTGCTTCATGGCAATGTGAAAACCGTAACCGGCAAATCACTGAAACAGAACCTCATTGCCATTAAACCCTACTCGACCAGGCAAGAGATTGTTCGCCCCATGAAGAACCCCATTAAAAAACAGGGGCACCTGGTTATTCTCAAGGGTAATCTGGCACCAGGCGGTGCCGTTGCAAAAATCTCAGGCAAAGAAGGAACCAAATTCTCAGGTAAGGCAAAAGTTTTTGACTCAGAAGAAAAAGCCATGGAGAAAATTCTCGATGGCGGCATCAAAAAGGGTGATGTAATCGTTATACGTTATGAAGGCCCCCGCGGTGGGCCTGGCATGCGCGAGATGCTTTCACCTACTTCAGCGGTAATGGGCAAAGGCCTGGGCAAAGATGTTGCGCTGATTACCGATGGCCGCTTTTCTGGTGGTTCACATGGCTTCGTTATTGGTCATATTACCCCTGAAGCGCAAGACGGTGGGCCCATTGCTCTGTTAAAAAATGGTGATCAAATCACCATCGATACCGAGAAGAAGACCATTGATGTTAAAATAAATCAGACAGAACTGAAAAAGCGTATGAAAAAATGGAAGGCCCCTGAACCAGGATATACCCAGGGTGTCTTAGCCAAATATGCAAAACTTGTCAGCTCAGCGTCTGAAGGGGCAGTCACCGACCGTGACCTCTGAGACTCTTGAGGTCAAACTTCCCCATACCCGCTACGACATAGACTGGTTTACTTCGTTTCGCACCCTGCAAATGCGGGTAAAGCAGCTCTCTGAAAGCGGCCGACACGTTTTAATTACCAACAGCAAAATCAAAAGGCTGTATTCAAAAGAAATCTCATCAATTTTTAACAAGTTCGATTTGCTGGTTATTCCCGATGGTGAGGGCCAGAAGAACATGGGCACCATTGAAAATCTCTGTCGCAAGCTTGTGGCCCTGCAGGCCGACCGCGGCACCACTCTCTGGGCCCTGGGCGGCGGTGTGATCGGTGATATCACCGGCTTTGTTGCCGCTGTATATCTGCGCGGGGTAAAGTTTTACCAAGTGCCAACCAC
>CAZHLC010000243.1:0-6363 GCA_964532545.1 uncultured Leptospiraceae bacterium
TAGAGCCCTCACTTTTTCTATTAGATGAAAATTATATCGAGGGCTATTGTGAGCAACTGATTTCTTTTCTTAAATAAATTCAGTTCTGCTTTCGATATTCCATGGGCGTTTGGCCCATGATGCGCTGAAACTGCGCATTAAAAGTTGATTTCGAATTAAAGCCCACAGCATAGGCAATGTCTAAGACTGTCATCTGCTGCTTTTCTTTCAGCAGATCTTTGGCTTCATCAATACGAAATGAATTGATATATTCATTAAAGTTTTTACCGTAACTTTCATTGAGAATACGAGACAGCTGATGGGTAGTCAGCTTCAGCTCGCTGGCCAGCTCGGCCACTCTCAGGTCTTGATCGCGGTACCAGTGCTCACCCTGCATTAAATCAAGCAGGCGCTGCTGAATCTGCTGCTGATCAATTGAATCGAGGGGCGTATTCTTGTAGCGCTGTGATTTAATCTCAGAGAGCATCATATCGAAAAAGTTCTGATAGCGGGTGGTAAACACAAAGAACATCAGACAGATCAAACTGATAAACAAAGTGCCCAGGTGAAACAATAGATCTATTTGACTGATAAAACCAATGCCGATCAACAGATTGGCCGGCAGAGGCGCAATCAAGATCACCCAGGTAAGGCGCAGATCATTGAGCTCGTACTTTTTATGAATCTGAATGTACAGATAAAGCAGATATGAACTGTAAACCGTGATATGAATGCTGGCCAGAATGGCCGCCAGGTGCATGGTCTGAATTTCTGTACCCAGAAAGGGTCTGGCCAACAGGCTCTTCAGCTCTGCAGCCGGTCGCATAAAGATGATCACCTCACTGAGCACACCCACAGCAGCTGGCAGCAAATGCCATTTCAGCTTATAGGTTTTCTGCAGAGCCGCATCGGCCATGGCTACCCCCAGCCGTAAAATCAGCGGGCCCACAAGTAATACCATCGAAATATGAAAAAAGAATATATGAGGAAATTCTTCAAAGCCGTTCTGCAGAAAAAACGAATAGCGTAGATGAATCAGCCCGCTCAGGGTCACCACCATCACCAGCACATAGTTTTTGGGCCCACGTTTAATCAGCTGAATGAACCCAAAATAAATAACCAGAAAAGAAGAGAATTCAATCAGATGTATATTCAAGTTGGCCAGAATGGTGCTCATGCGAAGGTCCAAATTCCTAAGATAAGACGCCTGGGCATTGTTTTTTTACTAAAATCAAGTAAACCAAAGAATAAGGGCATAACTATGCATAGAAAAACCAGATACCCCCTCGCCATCATGCATCTCAAGGGCACAGAAGTCGAAATGGGTCGCCAATACGGCGAAATGCTGCTCGAGATGGGCGGCTACCAAGAGGTGCTCGATTTCTACCCCACCATGGCCGAGACCATGCTTTTGCAGGGCTTTCCCCGTGAGATGCGCAAATCGTGGCTGACACGCCTGGGCAAACCCCTGCTTGACTGGGGCCTCAATTCTCTCAATAACCAGCGGCCCGAACAATTCAGTCTGCGTACCAGTGAGGCCCTGCGGGCCGGCAAAATTGCGCCCGCTTTAGCCCGCTTTATCAACGTGATGGATCTTTTTCAGAACAGCGTGGCTACCGTCAGCCGCCTGGGCATGGTGCGTAAACGCAGCCATTACGTACCCCAATTTCTGCCCGCCTGCTCAACCGCCATGGTCTGGGGCGAGGCGTCGAAAGATGGGCAGCTAATGCATGCCCGCAACTTTGATTTTCCCGGTTTGGGAATCTGGGATGAGGCCCCCTGTGTGGTTTTCTGCACACCGGCCGATGGTATTCCCTTTGGTTATGTATCGGCCCGGGGGGCTGAAGTGCCGGGGGTTTCATGTTTTAACGAAGAAGGCATTACTATAACCTTTCACACGCGCCTGAGCCAAGATGTGGGTTTTGACGGCATCGGGGCCGTCGATCTGGGCCACACCATTATCAAAAACGCGAAAACCCTAGATGAGGCCGTTAAAATTGCGGGGGTATTTAAAATCGCCTCAACCTGGGGCATCGCCATCTCTTCAGCCAAAGAAAAGCGTTCTATCGTGATTGAAACCACCCGCAAGGGTATCTCGGTGATTGAACCCCAGTACCCAGAAGCCCAGGTAAACACCAATCACTATTATTCAGAACAGCATAAGAATAACGAGATTGCAACCTCATCAACCTTTGCCCAGCACTCATACAGCCGCGAGCAGCGTATGTGTCAGATTATCGAAGCAGCCCAGCCCCAGGGCGGCTGCACAGTCACCGACATGCAGCAGATGCTGGGCGATAACCGCGAACACGAAGGTGAATTACGGGCCATGGGCTCTACCCTGGCACAGCTGATCAGCGTCATGTCAATGGTGGTGAAACCAGAAGCAAGCAAACTTTTTCTCTCTGCCGGCCAGGCCCCCACTGGCTGGGGCCCCTATGCCGAAGTAGATTTGCAGTATGGCCAAGAGCCTGGCCTTCACATCGTTGAAGTCGATGGCACCTCAAACCACCACTACGTAACTGAATCTAAAAAAAATCAGGCCTACCAACACTACCGGGCCGCAGCCCTGGCTGATTTAAATGAGCACAACACAGAATTAGTAAACAGCTACATCGGCCAGGCCATCGACCTCGATGCGAAAGAGCCCAGCTACCGCTTTCTAGCCGGCGCCCTGGCCCTCGAAACAGGTAACTTCAGTCAGGCCCGCCTGCATTTCGAAGAGGGCCTGAGCAATGAAACCTCAGGTTTTCGCCAGGGGCAATTTCAATATTGGCTGGGGCGTCTTGCGCTACAGCAGGGCCGTACTTCTGAGGCCAGGGCCCGCCTGCAGAGCCTGCAAGATCTGAACCATGCATTTCTAGCCGCAGAGGTAACGACCCTGCAGAAAGAAATCAATGCCGGTCGGCCCTCAAAAGATCTGAAAAGTATTATACCTAATTTTATGCTGATCGACGCGGCTTAATCAGCGGCAGCTCGCCGACCCAGAACTATTTCCCGACCCTGAAATCGGTGTTTGCCAATTGGAACGCAGAGCTGGCCGCGCGACTCTTGCCTGTGGCTAGTTACATGAAGATTTCTTGACTGCCTTCGTTTCATCGCGCAACTTGCTTCATGGCAGACGAAGATTACCAGTACAAAGATCGACAAACTCCAGATTTATCGAAAAAGTTTTTCAGCGCTGGCCAGGGGCGCATCAGCGGCTACCTTGCCGTAACATTTGGTGCGATGTCTCTCTTAGCTGTTCTTGCCTTTCGTTACCCGACTTATTTGACCACGGCTGATCTTCGAGAAGTGTACACAGAGAGCGCAATGCGCACCTTGCTCATGTTTGGCTTTTTTGTCGCGGCCTTCTTTTCTATGCTGACGTTTATGCGTGGTCGTAGAAAACGCCTGGGGGCAATTGGCATGGTGTTTACAATCATGGCCCTTAGCTTAGGGGGCTGGTGGGTAGAAATGGGCGAGATCAAACCTGTAAAGGTCAGCCTCGGCCTCGACTGGATGCTTCTTGACCTATTTGCCTCGGGGGTCGTGTTCATTTTCATTGAAAAACTGCTTCCTAAACATAAAGAGCAGCCGATTTTGCGCCCTGATTGGCAACTTGATCTGTTCTATTTTTGCATCAACCATCTTGCTATTGGTGTGCTGCTCATTGTTTCAAACAGTTTTGCCCCGAAGCTATTTGGCTGGGCGGTCAATGCAGAACTGCAGGGCTGGGTAACAAGTTTACCGATCTGGGGCCAGTTTCTATTACTTTTGTTTTGTGCTGATTTTGTACAATACTGGGTGCATAGAACTTTTCATGAGGTACCCGCCTTATGGAAGATTCATGCCGTTCATCACAGTACCGAATATATGGATTGGCTGGCAGGTTCTAGAAACCATTTCGCACAGATACTCGTAGATCGTACTTTAGTCGTAGTTCCCCTGTATTTATTGGGCGCGTCAACTGGCGCCTTGAATGCCTATGTGATTTTTGCTGCTCTGCAGGCGGTGTTTATACATGCCAATGTAGGCATACGCTTTGGTTTCTTCAAATACATATTGGCTACCCCGCAGTTTCACCACTGGCATCATAGTCGTGAAAAGCCAGCAATTGATACAAATTACGCAGTTCATTTGCCCATCTATGATATGATATTTCGCACCTTTCATATGCCAAAAGCTAAATGGCCAGCTGAGTATGGTACAGTTTCGCCTCTGCCCCGGGGCTACATGGGTCAATTGCTTTATCCATTCGTTCGATCGAAAACCAGGCCTGAGGCTTAAATGCCTTAGATTTGAAAAAAATCCTGTAGCCTATGAAAAAAAAATGCTGGGGCTTTACTTACGGCAACCCCTTAGCTTCTTCCCTCAATAGGCCTGGCAGAAAGAAAAGAGGATAAAACAGCAGAAATAAATTAGGAGCCCACCAGGCGATGTCAAAGTCAAGGCGAAGTACCCAGAAGGCAATGGCTTGTAACCCTGAACACACAGTGAGTACTAACGATACAATTGCTAGAACACGCCAACCTGCTTTTTGCTTTCGCCAAAACTGTAGACTCATCAGACCAGTCGCTGAAATGAGAAGATCTAAAGGCAAGAATGACCAGTTCCAAGCCTGCAAAATAGCATTATTATAATCTTTGAATAAATATTCGCCAGGAATCAGTTGCAACAAAGTGATTAGCCAGTAGATTATGAAGCCAATATCTACAAGCAAGAAATAGTATTTGAGTCTCAGCATTGACAAGGTTACTAAACACATATTACTCAGTCAAATTATTCTTCAATGATCACATGCTACCATGTGCCTTCAGTTTGAAACTGACTGACGCGAAATCACTATGCAAGTGGTAATGGTTTTGACCTCATGGCGCTGGCATTGGTTTATATTCTGCAGCATATACTCTGGGGTTAGAAAACTCAAAGAAGGCCCCGAACCAAAAACGCCAGGGTGATCGCACCTGCAGGCCGCCCCTCGCTACTGTGCCTACCTCATCTGTAGACCAGACATTGCGCTCCCCTGTTTCAACTTGCATCAAAAAATCAGCAGATATTTCAATAGGATCTAGCTCAGTAGACACCTTAGCTTCGACAGCGCCTTCTTCTTTTGAGCTATATTCTCTTGGCTCTCTCATTTCTGCTTATGAAGAGCCAGGGTGGTCAGTGTATAGTAGAAAAGGTGACGCCGGCTAAAAGGCAAGCAAACTGCGGAGCTTGCGCTGCATTAAGACAATCACAGCGATGGCCATGCTCACCAGTAAGCAATACCGCATTTAAAAATGCATTTTATCACCCACCCTGTTCAGGGCGAGTGACCCCAATGTTCTTAAGGCCTGCCGGGCTTAAGAACATTTTGGTTGACCTCACCCCTCAGCGACTAAAATTGCTGACCATGAATTCTAATGATAGCCCGAAAAAGAGGGCCTCAGGCAAAGAGATCTTTGGCTGGGCCATGTTTGACTTTGCAAACTCATCTTATACGACCGTAATTATCACGGTAATTTTCGGGGTTATTTATTCACGCATTATTGTAGGCCCCGATGTAGTCGGCGCAGCAGAACCAGAGTATCGCACCGGCAACCTGTGGTGGAGCCTTTCGCAAGCTGTGAGTTTCGCCCTGGTGGTAATCACGGCACCCATTTTTGGGGCCCTCACCGACTTTCTCGGCGCCAAGAAACGTTTTCTATTTATGAGCTACATGATCACAGTTGTGGCCACGGCTGCACTTTTCTTTGTTCAGCCAGGCTATGTTTGGCTGGGTGCTGCTCTGATTGTAATCTCAAATTTTGGTTTTGCCTCAGGTGAAAACTTCGCCTCAAGCATTCTGCCAGATCTCGGGCCCCCTGAGTCGCTGGGTAAGATTTCAGGCTATGCCTGGGGCCTGGGCTATTTCGGCGGGCTCATTTCTACCCTGATTGTATTGCAGCTAGGCGATGTTGAGCAGGCAACAGGCCAGGGCGACCTGGGCAGCCTAACCCTGGTGGGCCCGGTCACAGCGGCCTTCTTCTTACTGGCAGGCATACCTACGTTTCTATGGGTCAAAGAACGCGGCGTCAAAAAGGCACTGCCGGCAGGTGAGACCCTGCTAAGCATTGGCTTTAAACGCATTGGTGTGACCTTTAAAGAAATTCAAAAATTTCAAGACCTGATGGTCTTTTTGATCTCATGGTTTTTCTCAATGGCCGGTCTCACGGTGGTGATCTCATTCGCCTTTATCTATGGAGACCAGGTCATAAAATGGAGCTCTGCCACCAAAACACTGATGTTCATCATTACCCAGCTTACAGCGGCCGGGGGTGCGGTTGGCTTTGGTTTTCTACAAGATAAAATCGGTTCTAAGCTTACCTACACCCTCACCGTGGTATTATTGACGATTACCGTAACCCTGATTTTCGGCTG
>CAZHLC010000244.1:0-6352 GCA_964532545.1 uncultured Leptospiraceae bacterium
CTGGCCCATACCAGATGAACTTGTGGTTAGTTTCAAATCGCCAGCGTGTTTTTTTCATATGAGTGCTGGCTGGTTTGCCCTCAAATTCAATCAGCTGCCATTCGCCGAGAATCTTAGATTCATTGGGGCCCGCCCCGACGGGGCCGGTGGTCAGTAACACAAGAGTAAGCAGCAGACAACGCATAATCACTGATTTTATGAACAGTGTAATGTGGCCAGCAAAAACTGGGCAGGGGGCTTGTCTCTGCTTACCCTTTAGGTGTGCTGCCAGAGTATATTGAGATATTAAAAGACAAAAACCTGTTCTTCAGGCCTGATGTGAACCTCGTCAGCGTTTATGATGATAACTATTTTTCACGTAATGATTATGACATGCTGGCGCCTGGCCAGCGAAAGTATGTGGTAAACTTTTTAAAAGAACGGCAGCATTGGCAGAAAAGTGGCAAGGTGCTTGTTCATGAAAAACTTGAGCAGCGGGTTGTATTTAATAATTCGCCTTCTATGGGTGTGAACCCGGTGAATGAGCTTATGCGCATTTACAATGAAGATGATATCTTTGTGGTTACGCCGCTGACCTATGCTATCTTTCTTTTTGAAAAAAAAGTCGAAGTCGATGTGGCCGGTCTGTTACAGCGGTTAAAAGAATTAATCGAGGTCTGCCCGTTTAATCTGCTGCAAATGAAAGATTTAACGGTGCGTGAGCCCTATGCTGAACTCACGGCCTTCTGTGCCAGTGAGCTCAAAAGCTTTCAGGCTGAAATTATCGAAACCCGATTCAAGCGCAAACGCTCGCTACGCTAATCATTCTGAAAGCGATAGAGGTAGTAGAGTGCCAGCGGGCCGCCATAATCACCCCAGCGCTCAACGAATTCCCACATGTAATCGCCCGCAGTAACGTACATCAGCTCTGTACCAAGCTTATAGATCAGAATAAAGATTACCAGGGCAGGGTGCATGGTAAACAGAATGGCTATGCCCAGAATAATCTCAAACCAACCCACACATACTATCCAGATGTGCGGGTCGATCAGCCAGTCAGAAATTCCAACAGAGGCCCAGTGGTTCATCAGCATTTGTTTTTGCTGAAAGGCGCCGAAGCCGCCATGGCCGATGAGTAGTAGTGAAATGCTTATTCGTAAAATCCAGGCGGTGGTGTTTGCATTGGTGGCATTCAGTTTAACAACTTCAAGCTTTTCGGTAAACCACTGCTTAGCAGGCACCTTTACACCAGAAAGGTAAAGCAGCGCCAGCGGAATGCCATAGTTACCACCGCGCTCAAGCAGCTCGAACCAGCCCTGACCAGCCAGGGGTCTGAGCAGAGCCGTCCAGAACGTCCAGATAATCATGTGAACCAGCACAGCCCGCAGCGGAAAAAACAGAATGGCAGCCGCCACCAGCATATCAAGCACACCAACCAGGGGTTGCAGTTTGAGACTGGCAGCGCCAGTGATACCTACAACTTCAAAGTAAGGTATCCACCCCGTTTTGGTTATGGGGCCAAAGGCGCCATGGCCGAGAAAACAGAAAAAACAGGTAAGGCGTAAAACCCAGTGTACTTTAAAATCAAGTGGGGTTTCTCGGGCAAATAGATTGGCCAGCATCGGTGGGTTATTCATTTAGTTTCCTCATATTTTCGCAGGTTCAGTCTGATTTTCTGGTTTTGTCTGTCTGTGCAGTCTAAAGCTAATAGATTTCTTTTGCGGTCATATTTACAGATGTAAGAGTCAGCCTTGTTCACTCTGATAATGAGTTGTTCTTTCTGCAGCTTATAGGCAAAGTCGCGTTGAAATTTCTGATGGGGAAATGACACGTAGCCTGTGCCGCCTTTAAAGGTATAGACAACCTGGTTGTTTGAATATTGCCATGAGCCTTTTACCGGGCCACTGCTGCATTGAAACAGCAGAAGCAGGGCGGCCGCCAGAAGAGTATACCTCAATTGAGCCACCTCTTCAGTTTTATTTTGCCCTCGTATTTGTACTGGCCATTGCCCAGGGGTTTTATGATGGCTGCATCGCCTTCTTTTACTACACTCTTGAAACCCACCAGGTCTTTGATCAGCACATTACCATGAGATACAATAACCCGGTTAGCAGCGATGGGTGGCATTTCTGAAAGAAGCTTTTTCAATTCGGGGTTAAGCTTCTTCATTTCTTCTTCGCTTTTGAACATTTTCAAATAAATAACAGCCCGGGTCTCTCTGCTGCTTTTGCCAAAAAGAAGTTTGGCCATTTCTCTGGTGCGGCAGGTGGGGCTGTGTATGGCTTCACCCACGGCAATCTGGTATTTCTGCAGCGTAGCCTTTATGGCCAGTGCTTCTTTCTTACCCCTTTTGCTCAGGTTGGTGCCGGTTTTGCAGACGCCGAGGTTATCGTCTCGCACAAGCTTTTTGGCTTTTTTTCTGTGAGTGTGGCGAAAAAAAATTACGTACCCGCCTGCCTGTAGTTTACGAAATTCTTTCGGGGTGTTCTGCGGCGGCTTATATTTTTGCAGTGGTTTAAACTGCGGGCTGGCGCAGTTGAGCATAAGTACTGAAATTGCTGAACCAATGATAGAAAGACATACAGCCCTGTGCACAGTGCCCCAGGCTGTTGCCGTAGTTCTCATTGAAAAGAAATTTTTTAAAAATGAAAAGTAGGCTCAGTTAAAAACGCGTTTGGCGCTGACCATTCGTTTACTGAAGTAACCACTGAGCTTCTTGGTGGTGACCCCCTTGGCTGAGCTGACATAGGCAAACTCGCCCTTACCCAGATATATGCCAACATGGGTGATGCGTTTTGAGAGGCTGGTGGTTGAGAAGAACAGCAGGTCGCCAGCCGCCAGTGACGAGCTATCAATTTTCTTGCCAATTGTTGATAACAGTGGGGCAGAATAGGGCAGTTGCAGCCCCGGGGCCTGATCAAGCAGATAGAAAACCACCAGTGCTGTTGAATCAATGCCCTTTTTCGAATTGCCGCCAAATTTGAAACGGGTCGAGCGCCACTTGTTGATGAAGCTGTTTAGTTTTGTATTATCTAAGACCGATTTCAACTGTGAATCTAAGGTCGCAGGTTTAAGCACGTTCTTGTTTTTATGCCAGTAGTCGGCGTCAAATACCGGGGTTTCGCGCTTGTTCTGGCTGTTGAATTCTGTTAAGGCCTGATAGGCCCTCTCTCTAATGGCCTTTGTTTTGTTTACCCTCTTTATTTTAGGGGTGAGTAAGATGGCATCGCTCAACGCCTGGTTATGGTTGCGGCCGGCCTTGCGTAGTTCAACATATACATAGCCAAGCCCTGCCAGAGAATTGATGCGGTATTTGGCAGCCCGGCCATCAAGAATAAGGTTCTTTAGATCACCCCGGTCTATGCCGGTGAGTGCCAGTCTTTCATAGAGCTTGCCAAGTCTGGTATAGGCTGTTTTGCCCATGGCATTTTTGCTCAGCAATGAGGTTAAGAATACTACGGTATCTGCTTTAACCCCTTTGTTCATGGCCACATGGGCCAGAGTAAAAGAGATTTTGGTGCGCCATGATGAGTATTCAAGAAAACATGAGGTATAGATTGAGGCCCGCAGTGAACGCTGCCATTTTTGACTTTTGCCCAGTCTCTTGATATGGCGGTTCAGCTTGTTGTAGAGTTGTTCAACCCGTGGCTGGGGGCAGGCGTCTTGAATTATATTCAATAGCTCTTCGTTGGTTGCAGCCGCAGCTGGTATTTGAGCAGTAAAAATAAATAATAAAAGAAAAAATGCAGTTCGAATCATGGGTGAAAAAATACAGAGATTTTATTGGGGCTTTTTTAAAGCAGCTTTTTGCACAGATTGTCAAGAAGGTTTTGCTCTTGCAGCCCCACCGTGAGCTCTCTAGAAGATGGCTTTACGCCCTCAAAGCACCTGGCTCTGCTACCTGTAGAAAATGAGTAACGCCACCATTGAATTGCTCTCTCAAACCAATTTTACCCTGTTAGACTGGTTGATTGTACTGCTTTATCTCGTTGCCACCTTCATGATTGGGGTGTTCTCGCGCAAATATATTCACTCTATGAGTGACTATCTGGTGGCAGGCCGCGGTGTGGGTACCCGCCTTGGTATCGCTACCCTCGCGGGCACAGAGATGGGGCTGGTGACCGTCATGTACAATGCCCAGAAGGGTTTCACCGGTGGTTTTGCCGCCTTTCACATTGGCCTGGTGGCAGGCATTGTGACCTTCTTTGTGGGGCTTTCTGGCTTCATTGTGGCACGGCTGCGCAAGTATGAAGTGCTGACAATTCCTGAATTTTATGAGAAGCGTTTTGATAAAAAGACCAGGGTACTTGGTGGTATAATGCTGGCTCTCGGTGGTATACTTAACATGGGGCTTTTTCTTAAAGTGGGTTCGATGTTCATTGTGGGGGTCACCGGTCTTTCTGCCGAGGGCGCTGCCCTGCCCATTGTTATGGTGATCTTGCTGGTGCTGGCCCTGGTGTATACTGCTCTGGGCGGTATGGTGTCGGTGATTATCACAGATTATCTGCAATACGTGGTTCTTAGTTTCGGAACCATTATCGCTGTAGTCTATGTTTCAAGTCAGCTGGGTTTTGATAATATTTTTAATACAATCAGCAGCTCAATGGGTGAGCGGGGTCTGAACCCCCTGCTGCCCGAAAGCGGCTTCGGGCCAGAATATATTTTATGGATGATTATCACCGCCGGGCTGGTGAGCTGCGCTATCTGGCCCACGGCCGTGTCACGCGCGCTGGCGGCAGATTCTGAAAAGACTGTAAAAAAACAGTACATGTGGGCTTCTATCACCTTTATGATTCGGTTTCTTGTTCCCATGTTTCTGGGCATCTGTGCCTTTGTGTACCTGCAGAGCAATGCAGAGCTGGGCAAAGTCTTCGCTGGCAAGCAGGCTCTATCGAACCTCTATGCGATGCCGGTTTTTCTGGGCAAGGTTTTGCCTCTGGGCCTTATAGGAATTATCACCGCAGCGATGATTGCCGCCTTTATGTCAACCCATGATAGCTACTTACTGGTATGGAGCTCGGTGATAACGCAAGACATTGTTGCCCCCTTAAAAAAAGAACTTACCCAGAAGAAGCGTATTAAGCTCACCCGAATTATTCTCTTTATCATAGGTGGGTATATTCTGTTCTGGGGTCTGTTCTATAAGGGCCGCGAAGACATCTGGGATTACATGGCTGTGACGGGCTCGATCTATTTTACAGGTGCCATGGCAGTACTGGTTCTGGGCCTGTACTGGAAGAGGGCCAGCAGCACGGGGGCCTTTCTGGCTCTGTTAAGTGGCCTGGCTGCCATTGCAGGGCTCACACCAGTGCAAGATCTGCTGGGGTTCAAGGTCGCCTCGGCGAGAGTCGGCCTGTTGGCCGTTGGTTTTTCTTTTGCAATAATGGTTATCGCGTCATTGATATGGCCTGATAAAAAAGAGGTGCAAACATGACATTCTGGCTGGTCTTCTGGAAGGTTCTGCTGATCACAGCGCTTGTCGCCTTTGCCTTGATAAGTGCCTGGGTTTCAGTGGGGGGCGTGGCTGATATCAAGTCGCTACTGGGTCGCCTTGAAAACAAACCAGAAGAAGACTAGTCTGCTACTTCTGTCAGTTCACCATCAGGCCGGTCTTGCAGGTGGGGCAGTGCTTTGAAAACAACATACTTCTTTAAACTATAGTTGAAGGCCACAATAACCACCAGGTTGACAGCAAAGGTCATGGTGGTCGAAATTCCGAAGCGGCCAATCATTATTGCTATGAATAGGCTACTGAGACCAATGCTGGCCCCAGCCACTGTATAAAACAGTATAATCTCGGTAGTGCGTTTGAATTTGCCGGGGTCAAATATCCAATAGATGCTGAACATATAAGAAACTGCATTGGCGAAAATGAAGGTGATTAGATTGGCGATTATGGTATTGATTGCCCTGGTTGATTGATCAATGTTGCCGACCTCTAAGCCCAGTATTTGCACCAGTTTGTCATCGGCCGAAAACGCAGGAAAAACCAACCAGGCAAAAATTAAAAAAATAAACAGATGCACGACCGTGGTGATGCCCCCACCAATGGCATAGCGCAGAAACTGAATAGTTGAGTTCTCGGGGCGGCCGTAGATGATCTTTTTCACTAGAGCAGCAGCATCATTGAACATGATATCTACATTTTCGGAAACATTTGTCATTAACGCAAGCATATTAAGCCTTTACAGGTGTCAGGCAGGCTGCATTTGCAACCATGAGCGAGCCGGCTAAAAGCAGGGTACTTATTCCGCTTCTGGCGGTGAACTTTATCGGTACCCTGGGTTACAGCCTGGTCATACCATTTCTGGTTTATATCGTAACGCGTTTCGGGGGCAATGAGGTGATCTATGGCCTGCTGGGCGCTACTTAT
>CAZHLC010000245.1:0-4749 GCA_964532545.1 uncultured Leptospiraceae bacterium
CGTGGGGTCTCGCATATTTATATTGGGGTGGGCCATATCGATCTTTGCCCGCAGCACATGTTGCCCCTCGTCAAACTCACCGTTTTTCATTTTTTCAAACAGTTCGAGGTTCTCTTCAACTGAACGCTCACGATGGGGGCTGTTCTGCCCGGGTTCGATCAAAGAGCCCCGGTATTTGCGAATTTCTTCGGCGGTCAGGCTGTCGACATAGGCCTTACCCTCTTTAATCAGTGCAATGGCATACTCATAAAGTTGATCAAAGTAGTCTGAGGCCTTGGTTAAATTCTGCCACTTGAAACCCAGCCAGTTGACATCGGCTTGAATGGCGTTCATATATTCTTCGCTTTCTTTCTCAGGGTTGGTATCATCAAAACGAAGGTTACACTTGCCCTGATAGTCAAGGGCAATGCCAAAGTTCAAACAGATAGATTTGGCATGGCCAATATGAAGAAAACCATTAGGCTCAGGCGGAAAGCGGGTGTAGACCTCACCATCATGCTTATTGTTTTTGATATCTTCATCAATAATATTGCGAATGAAATTTACTCTTGGTTTGTTTTCAGTTTCGGCCATCGGCAAAAACAGCCGCATTCACATTCGAGCTGTAAAGTTCTTTTGGGGTTTAAAACGTTGACAGCTGCAAAAAACACCGGCCTTTGCCTTCGGTGCGTTTTTTATCATTATTTTTATTACTGGCCACGGCCGTGCTGGCCCAGCCTGAGAGCAAGCCCGTCAAAAAAGATAGACCTGTTTCTGAGGGGCTGAAACAAGAGCAGCAGGTTGCAGAAGAGAAGAAACAAGATGCAGTCTTTCATCTGGTAGAGCAAGAAAAGCTGAAACCCACCAGATGGGATCAGGGGTCTACCACCATCACCAATGAGTCACGTCTTGATTTATTCAGGCCCTATCTGGCTAATAAATTGAAGGGTGGGGTCTATGTGGGTATTGGCAGTACCCAGAATTTTACCCTGGCAGCCTGGGCGCGCTCTGACTACATCTACCTTGTTGATTTTACCCGCATTGTTGTTCTAAGTAACCGGGTGCACATGCTCTTTATAGAGAAATCACCTACCAGAGAAAAGTATCTTGAGCTCTGGCAGAAAAAGAATCTCAAAGATGCACTGTTTCTGCTGAAGCAGCACTATAAAAAAGACTATAAGACCTACCGCTGGGCTTTTCTGACTTCGCGTAAATTTTTTGCCCGTCATTATCCCCGTATGCTGCGTATGTCAAAGAAGTATAAATATCCCATATACTACTCAGACGATGCCATCTATGATTACACCCGCAGGCTGGTGCTTAAAAAACGGGTTCTAGCTCTGCGTGGCGACTTACGGGGAACTACAACTCTAAAGTCAATAGCTGCCACTGTGAAGAAAATGAACTCTTTTATCAGCGTGTTGTATCTCAGTAATGCAGAAGACTACCGCATCTTGTTCAGCTATCCTGCCGGGTTTAAGCGCAATATGATGGCGCTGCCGGCTGAAACAAACAGCATGGTACTGCGCACCAGTTCGGTGTACCGGCGCAAACGCAACTGGGCCCCGGGCTCACATTACCTAACGCCCCGCGGTTTTCATTATCTGGTTCAACCACTGCACCAGTTTCAAAAATGGTTAGCGCTGCCGCGACTTACTTCAGGGCGCATGTTTGATCTGGCGGGCAGGGCCCAGCAGAAGCGGGGCTTTACCGATCTAAACAGGCCACCCAGGCAGAAGAAAAAAAGATAGACAGTGCCCAGGGTAGAGCCGGGTAGTGTTTTTTCATGGTAGAATATACCTTTAGACAGGCAACTAAAGACGATTATCTGGCCATCTCAAACCTTGATAATCAGGTTTGGCGAGAGTACCCCAATCGTGAGAACCTGGGTGATGCTGAACACACCTGGCGTCACTGGGTTGATGATGCAGTGGTCTACTGTGCCCTGCATGAGCAGAACATCATCGGTGCCGCGGTGGCCTTTCCTACCATGAAAAACCACTTCTGGATGCACAAAATCTTTACAGTGAAAGAGTATCGCAAAGCCGGGGTAGCCCTGCGCCTGATGGAGAAGGTGCTCATTCATCTACAAGAAATCAAAGCGCCTTGTTACCTTACAGTTTCACCGGGCAATGAGGCAGCCCTGCGTCTTTATCGCCGCCTTGGTTTTCGTGAAGAGGGCCTTATTAAAGGCTACTACCGCGAATTTGAAGACCGTTATTTACTCTACCGCGAAGTTGACTAGGCTAACTTCTTCTGGCTTAGAGCATTGAGTATCTTGGCTCGCACCGCTGCTGTGGCGGGCACCCACCTTTGCTGCCGCAGTCGCCGGTTGATGGCGTTTTTATCAAGAACCAGGCTGGTGACATGTACACCCTCTGAGCTGAAAATGTGAACCCGCCCCCGCGAACCTAAGACGATGACAGTATCAGCCTCAGAATCATAGAAAAACTTCTGTAGATCGGCAGAACGGGCATCTTGCACTGCTAATGAGATAGGCCTTTTCTGTTGGTATCTGATTTTCGCATGGTTTGAGCGGTTCTTTTTGCGCTGGTGACTGCGTTCTAAGTCGTGACACAGTTTTTTCAGGGCTTTGTGAACCTTGTTTTTCAGCAGACGACGGTTGATTTTATTCAACTGTTTGCTGAGATTATCAACTGTATTCTCAAGGCGTTTAATCGACAGAAAAACCTGTTCGCAGCTGCGCTGCAAGAGAAAGGCCCGCAGATCAGAATGGCTCAGCAGATTGACATCAAGTACAGTTTTGCCCATGGCGTTGATATGCTCTACAATCTGTATGCTCATGGCAATACGTTTGCTCTGGTAGGTGAAGTAACCCACACTTACTTGCCCCAGCACGTTATAGAGTTTTGAGTCTTTGCCAAAGAATTTTAACTGGGCCTTTTTCAGGCTTTCACCTGTAAACATGGTGGTTAACAGCGGCGGATTCTTTTCATACAGCAGGTAGGTATTCTTGTTATCAGTATCAAGTAATTGCTGCACGAAATCGATCCACAGAGGTTTACCAGAAGAGCCATAGCCATTAAAGACGGCGGCACCTCTTGGGCTTTTTGAGTGGGCGCACATGCTGCTTTCACAGTGATAGCAGTAGGCCCGACCATACTGCCAATTAGCTTCGCTGGCCCGCAATTTGGCGAGCCCGTCGCGAATCTGGCCGCTCACATCTGAGTGCAGGTGCCATTTGCCATGTTCAAGCTCAGCTTCGATATTCAGCTCAAGGTGGCCATTGCCCCGGGCTGTGCCTGGAGCATTGCTGCGGTTTGCTACGTCGAGGGCCGTGATGAGATTATTTTCAAAGTCTTTGATCAGCTTTTCAAGAATCTCATGCGACCCCGCTGGTCTGTTCATAAGAACAATCTATAAATCAGCCCCATATAGAGTCAATGTTTTATGTCGCATTTTTGGCAAAAAAATGCAAATCTACAAACAGAGGTCGCGAATATCTCAGTTATAGAGATATTCGCCTAGCGTCAGAGCATCTGTGTTTTTGATATTGGTAAAATAGCCCCCTGGTTTCTGCCCATCGCTATTGGTTACCAGCATGCGGCAATTTATCAATTGCCCTTTCACTGAGAAACGCAGCTCAAGCAAATCGTCGCTGCGAGTTCGCAAATGGCCTGAGAGTTTGATGCCCCGGGGGGTCATATCTATACTCTCAGATTCAAACCATTGGGTGCCGCCCGAAAATCGATATTTAACAAATAGCGATTTCGTAATCCGTTTAGCCCCTCTTTTTTCCTGTATTCCCTTCATTGCACACCGCACAAAGGTCTAGACCTTCTGTAAAGGCAATATTTGGCATGATTTGGGTTCAAAAAATGAAATTTAGTTTTCTTAAAGATAGCTAATCATATAATATACAATGTGCGATAATTTCGTGGCAACCGCCGATTTCACGGCCAGCAAAAACGTAATCTTTGGTAAAAATTCAGATCGTGAACCCAATGAGGCCCACCCTCTGGTTGCAAAGAGAAGAATCATCACTGTCAAAAAGAAAAGATAAAAAGGCCCTCAATCGCCTGTCGCTGAAGGCGCTGCAAGAGGGCGAGGCGTTACTTAATCGGTGGCTGCAAAAGTTCAGCTCTGAACAAAGTGAAAGCAGCAGATTCTGGCGTCGCTTGTCAGCGCAGGCAGGTTTAGCCTGATGTGCGCTCTTTCAAAAGAATATACGCAGCCAAAAAAATTGCCATAAACTGAGGAATACCCAGCACAAACTGAAAGGTATCTATGCTGGCATTGGGTGCGAGGGTTACGGCCGTCATGCCCCCAAGTGGGCCCAGGATGGTAATGTAGAGCCCGAGCTTATGGCGCAAATAGGTGAATAGTGCTGCCACACCATAGAGCAATATGGCGAAGCTGGCCACGTTGTGCCTTGCGGCCCAGTCACCTTCAAGAATTACGAGTCTGAGGGCATGCCCAAACACCCCGGCGCCAATTAACAAACCGGCGGTCAGGCCCCAGAGTCTTTCTAGTTGATTTGTTGCTGCCATATAATTACCTTATAAAAAATAAAATCAGTGCAGCAATGCTCTGGCACAGGGCAACAAGAGTCAACCAGTAATTCAGAGGCAAGCGCCATTTAACCAACATGTAGCTCAGGCTTACCAGGGCTGCTAAAAGGTTCATGCTGCTTAGAATAATCATCAGCGGGTTAATGATGTCGAGTGAGCTATGATAGAATGAATCAGAGGCATACACTATGCTCACCCACAGCAAAAAAAGTAGCAGGGCGGTTAGCGAAAGAGTGTA
>CAZHLC010000245.1:4759-6340 GCA_964532545.1 uncultured Leptospiraceae bacterium
CCCATGACTTCTCTTGTATGCTCATGGCCGAAGTATAGAAGAAGCTTTCAAAATGTCAAGCAAGCCTTTGTTTCAGCCGATGAAGCCCAGTTCTACCTTTCTCTGGGGGCGGCCCGTTGCTGTATTTATGATCACATAGTGTAATACACCCCGGGTCATCAGGGTTTGGTCTTTAAATATGGCCACCTGCCAGATAATTCGGGGAGCTTTTAACTCTGGTTTAACACAGACTTCGAGTACATCATCAAACCGGGCCGCAACTTTGTAATCAATTTCTGAGCGAATTACATGAAAATCGATCTGCTGCTGTTTGACAAACTCGGTATAGTTAAAACCCCGATGACGAAAGAACTCGGTGACGGCCACATCAAAATAGGTCAGGTAATGGGCATTAAAGACAATCTGTTGGGCGTCACATTCGGCATAGCGCACCCGCAGACTGTGGCCAAACTCAAAGTCAGATCTGTGCACGTTTACTTGCTGCCAGCCTGAGTCGCACCGTCAACAGGTGTTATGAAACTGAAAATCGCCATGTTATTATTTGAGCGCCTCACCCAGCTTGATCTCACCGGGCCCTATGAGGTGTTTTGCCGTATGCCCCATACCTCAGTAGAGCTGGTGGGTAAAACTCAGGGCCCGGTTACCTCAGAACACGGTATGAAGTTCATTGCCGAGGTCGCCCTTGATGAAACAGGGCAATATGATATCATTATGGTGCCTGGTGGCTTCGGCGTTAATGCCCTGCTCGAAGATGAAGCAGTGATCGCTTTTTTGCAGAGACAGGCCCCCGGGGCTCGCTATATTACTTCTGTTTGTACCGGAGCCCTCGTTCTCGGGGCCGCCGGCCTGCTTAAGGGTAAACAGGCTACGACACACTGGCTTTCGTTACCGTTCTTAAAAGAATTTGGTGCGCAGAGCAGCGAAGAGAGGTTTGTGAAAGATGGTAAAATTGTCACCGGTGGTGGTGTGACAGCTGGTATTGATTTTGCCCTGCTATTGGCCGCCGAGATCTTTGGTTCTGCTGTGGCCGAAGAAATACAGCTGATGATTGAGTATAACCCGGCACCACCTTTTGAGGCGGGTCACCCCTCGGTGGCCCCTGCAGAAATTGTAAAATCGCTTTCAAACAAACTTGGTTCGGCGCAGCAGAAAAGGGCTGCAATCGTCAAGCGAGCAGCTGCAAAGCTCGTTTAAGGGGCCTCAACAGGCAACTGTGACATAATTCACATTGCCTCTTATTTGCGGGTTCATTTTTTCTACTTGTTAGGCTGTTACAGCATTCGTTTGACTTGATTATGGCGAAAGCGGCTACCCAGCATGAACCAAAGATTCCTGCAGAGTTTCAATACTGGCAGAATTTGAATACGAAGAAGGCCCGCTTTTTACGTCGAGCCCTGCAGCTGGTTTTCGGGGCCGACCCCCTTTTGCCCGATGAAACTGTGCGAGCCTGGGCCCATTCATACTATGATGCCGACCCGGTGGCCGAGCAATTCATCGATGATGTATACATGAAAAAAGGCCAGCAGGCTGGCCGGGCCATGGTTGACCAGGCCCTGGCCAATGGGGTTAAGGCAGTAAAAG
>CAZHLC010000246.1:0-6333 GCA_964532545.1 uncultured Leptospiraceae bacterium
CACCTGTTTATTTCTGTACATAGCTTACAGGCGAAAAATAAAACCTTATCTGCGCGGTGAGCTGGCCAGGCAGGTGGGTCACGAAGTAGAAGAGGGGGTATCACGTGCTATTGAGAAGCATCTACCTGAATTTCAAGACAGGGTAAAGCATGGTCTCATTGAGGGCATTACCGACATGCCTAATCATGCCCCCCGCATGACCTCAGAAATGATCAGGGGCAGCATGAAAAATCTTGATATATTTCGCTGGGTGAACCCCCAGGGGCCTGATCAGAAGTAATTATGCTGAATTTTTACGGATACAAAAAGTGCGATACCTGCCGGCGGGCAGAAAAGTACCTGAACGAAAAAAAGATCGAATACAAATTTATCGACATTACCGAGAAGCCGCCGGCGGCTGCCCAACTGAAAAAGATTCTTTCTGCATCGGGCCATGAAATAAAGGCTCTTTACAATACCAGCGGGCAGGAATATCGCCGCCTGAAATTCAAAGAAAAAGCCGCAGCTATGAGTGAGGCAGAAATATTTAAAACCCTTGCTGGTAATGGGCGTCTGCTGAAGCGACCTCTGGTTGTTGAAGGGGCCAAAGCAACCATTGGCTTCAAAGACGATTTCAAAAAAATATGGAAGTAAATGCTTACAGATTTACTTGATTATTTAGCCGAAGCGACTACACCCTGGCATGCCACCAGTGAACTGGCAGAGCGTCTGAGCAAGGTTGGTTACACTGAAATATCTGAAAGTGATGACTGGCAGCTGGCCGCCGGTGACTACTTTGTCAGGCGGGGTGGTAGCTCAATTATTGCCTTTCGCGTACCAGACCATGATGTAACTGGTTTTCGTATCATTGGCGCTCATACCGATTCACCAAATCTGCGCCTTAAGCCTGGGGGGCAATACAGCCGCGAAGGTTATGAAATGCTGGGTATTGAAACATACGGTGGCATTCTATTGTCTACCTGGCTCGACCGTGATCTGGGTATCGCAGGCCGTCTGTTCAGCCGCAGCAAAAATGGCCCGGTTGAAAAACTGGTAAGTATCAACCGCCCTCTATGCCGGGTGGCCAATGTGGCGATTCATTTGAACCGTGAAGTCAACCGCAAAGGCCTGATTCTCAATAAACAGACTGAGATGGTACCGATTCTGGGGCTGGCTGATTCAAAAATTGAATTGAAGAAGATGTTGGCCGAAGCGGCAGAAGTCGATGTGAAAGATATAATCAGCTATGAGCTATGCCTTTTCGATGTAACTGCACCTGCACTGGGGGGCAGCAACCATGAATTTATTTTCTCGGGTCGTCTTGATAACCTGGCCATGTGCCATGCCGGCCAGTGGGCCCTGCTTGAAAGCGGTGAGAGGCTGGCTGAACATGTACCCGTGCTGGCCTGTTTTGATCATGAAGAAGTAGGCAGCCGTTCATCGGTAGGGGCTGCCTCATCATTTCTTGGTAACACCCTTGAACGAATAGCCCTTTCTTTGAAAAAAGACCGGGCAGCGTATTTGAAGAGTCTTGCCAATTCGGTTTTTTTCTCGGCTGATATGGCCCACGCTGTACACCCTAATTACGCCGGCAAACATGATGAAAACTTTAAACCCCATTTGAATGGTGGGCCAGTCATTAAGTTGAATCAAAACCAGGCCTATGCAACCAATGCCGAAATGGCTGCGCTATTTCGCGAGGCCTGTGAATCGCAGAAGATACCATATCAGCAGTTTATCAACCGGGCTGACCTGGCCTGTGGTTCAACGATCGGCCCCATTACCGCTACCAGGCTTGGTATACAGAGCATTGATGTAGGTAACGCCATGCTATCGATGCATTCAATACGCGAAATGTCTGGCAGTAAAGATCACCAGATGATCGCAAAAGTTTTTTCCAGTCTGCTCAAGTAGCTTTCATTTCAGCGGGTCTTTTTTTCTTGACCCGCGCCTGAACCCTCTTATTCTTAGCCTGAGTCTATGAAGGTAACTTACGAAGAGTTAAAAGGGGTATTTGACGAGCAGAAAGAGAAAATAGGCGGTCAAAAGACCGATTATTTCTCTCTGGCCTATCTGGCGACTGAACTGAACAAAGGCCATGCAGAGCTCATCAACAATGTCAATTTTCACGATTCGAGTCTCGGTGTTGATGCCTATTACGTTGATAAGGCCCGGGGTAACCTTTATCTCTATATTGCAAAGTGGGCACAGAACCACCACGTTTTCGAAACTGCCCTGCGTAAGCTCATAGATTCTGGGCTCGAGCAGATTTTCGGTGACAGTGGCGGTGACAACAAGGCCAGTCAGTTTCTTATACATTTAAAAAATGATATTCTTGAAAACCAGGCAATTATTGGCCGGGTTTTTATTCACTTTGTCTACAACGGTAATACAGCTGAAGCCGAAAAAAGTATGGTGCTCGACAGTCTGCGTGAAGAGCTCGAGGCCAAGAAGTTCAAAGTCGATCAGTTTTTTCTGGGTAAGGCCATTACATTCAGCACGCAATTTATTTCTAATAAGTCAGACAGCCTCTCAAGCCTGTCGCATACCAGAGTTACTCACCAGTATGAGGTAAATCTTACGCTGACTTCATCGGTGCAGACAACTAATGGCGAGATTATGCACCTTGGCCTTGTCTCTTTGATGGATCTCTACAAGATCTATCAAGAGATGGATTATCGATTTTTTGAAAGAAATATTAGGGCTGGTCTTTCTGCTGATCGACCGCCAAATAAAGAAATACGTAAATCACTGAAAAAAATGATTATGGAAGGTACTGAATCGCCTGATACCTTTGTCTTTAATCATAACGGGGTGACCATTTCTGCCGAGAAGTTTGAAATTCTGGGGGGTAAGGCGTTTATAACTGAGCCTCGACTGCTCAATGGGGCCCAGACTGTGACCAGCTTTGCCGCCTTTATTCATAAGAACGAGAAGAACCCGGCATTTGCCCGTAACAAAAGCAAACTTTTTGAACTGCAGGTGGTGGTTAAGGTGATTGTATCAGCCAGCAGTGAGTTTGTGACTCATGTGACTATCTGTAATAACCGCCAGAACCCAGTCGCGGCATGGAATCTTCGTTCAAATGATCTGATTCAACTGCAGTTTCAAGACAAGTTTCGTGAAGATCTGAAGATCTATTATGAAAGACAAGAAAAGGCCTTTGATGAATTGACTGACACTGATCTCGAAGAGATGGGCATTGCTGATTCTAAAAAACTTGAAGTGCGCAAACTGGCACAGTCGCTGCTGGCTATTCAGGGCGATGTTGACCGTATGTCGCGCCTCACCGAAGTTTTTACCAATGCCAAAATTTACAATAACACCTTTCGGCCAGCCTATTTGAAAAGCGATACGCGGGCTCTGCTGTTCTGCTATAAAATTCAGCTGCGCCTGGGGCGAATCATAAAAGAGTTTCAACTTGATAATTATGAAAAGTTTTATTTTATCAGAGGGGGCAAGAATACTCTCTGGGCCCTGCTGATTCAGGCTCTTTTAAACGAAAATGATGAAGACGAACTTGAAAAACTCTATGAAACTTATGGGCGCAGTCTTACGGTTGAGCAGGCCTTTACTGATTTGTTAAAAGACTGGGCCATAAAGAAACTGAAGCCTGTGCTTCTCACGACCATAAAAGAAAGCCCGTTTATCGAATCTATCGAGCAAGAAAAATACGCTTTCGTTAAAGGTAAAAAATTCTTTAATGAGTGTATGAACAATGCCGGTGTTCAGTACGGCTGGCAGAAAAAGAAGATTTAACGTTGATTCATATTCTCTTAGAGGGCTCATTTGCCAGGCTGGGCCGGTTGGTTTACCGTTTTCGCTACGCCTTTATTGTCTTCAGCCTGCTACTTTCAGGCGTGGCCGGCTTTTTTACAAGCCAGCTTAAACTTGATGCCGGTTTCAATTCGCTATTACCGCCAGACCATAAGATCATTGTAGAATTAGAACGTGCCTCAAAAATCTATGGCGGGGTCGGCACCGTAACCCTGGTTTTACGCAGTGAAAACTTCAAAAAAACCACCAGTTTCATAGAGAAACTGGTGACTACTTTGAGCAAGCATAAAGAGATTCGTTATATTGACTATAAAAAGGCTGTGCCATTCTTTGAGCGTAATGTCTTACTCTATTTCAGCATTGAAGATCTGCGAAAAATTTATCTAAGAATGTATCGCAAATTCGATTATGAAAGACAGAAAAATAATCCGATTCTGCTTGATATAGGGGCGATTGCTGACCCGGGTTTTCAGATTGATGATATTTTAGAACCCTATCGAAAAAAGTATGACCCTGAGAATGACCAGGCTAAGACCATCTACTTTCACAAACAAGAGAAAGATAAACACACATTTGTACTGCTGATTAAGCCAGCCAGGCCTTCGCTTGATTTCAAATACTCTGAGAACATTGTGGCCGAGATCGGGCGGGTGATTGATAGTTTAAAGCCCGCCTCGTATCATTCAAGCATTACCTACCAGTTTACCGGCCGCTATAAAAAGAAACCAGACTCGTTCAAGATGCTGGCTTCTGACTTTCAAAAAATAACGCTTATTTCTGCCCTGGGTGTATTGCTCATTCTACTTATTTATTTCAGGTCGTTTTTTCCTATTGCGTTGATCTTTGCAGGGCTGCTTACAGGCATTATCTGGGCCCTTGGTTTCAGCCAGCTTAAGTTCGGCCAGTTGAATATAATCACCAGTTTTCTGGTGGCTATTCTATTTGGTTTAGGTATTGATTTCGGAATTCATATGTTTCTGCGCTATCGTGAAGAGCGTGTCGCAGGGCGTAACCCAGAAGAAGCCTTTGTAACCATGTTTGCCAAAACAGGGGTGGCCTCATTTATCTCGGCGGTGACCACGGCATTTGCTTTTATCGTTCTCTATTTTTCGGGTTTTCGAGCCTTTCAAGAGTTTGGTATGATTGCCGGGGTCGGGGTTTTGTTCACTGTGCTGGCGATGCTAACCTTTATGGCCCCTTCAATGGTGGTGCTTGACCTTACTTTTAAGGTCAAATTACAGAAAGTGCCCATGAGTCTGCGTTTGCCCGCGGTAATCTGGTCAAAGCCCTGGTTTATTATGACCATCGTGGTTATCACCATCACTGTGTCGATCTACGGCATGTTCAAACTGGGTTTTGATTACGACTTTGGTAAAGTTTTGAAATACAAAAATCTTCAATCATACATTCTCGAAGAAGAAATAGATCGAATGTTCAACAGCTCGATAACGCCATCGGTGATTATACCAGATAGTATTGAACACGAGAAAAAGATTCTCGCAGCCATTGAAAAGCAGGTTAAGAAAAATAAAGGTAATAATAACTATAGAATCGAGAAGGCCCTGGGCCTGACCAGCTTTGTACCGGCTAAGCAAGAGCAGAAACTGGCCCTGCTCAGACGCATGCGCCGGCTGGTGCAGAGCAACCGCAAATACGAGCCCCTGCTGAAAAAGGGTATGATAGCCGACATTGGCAAGGTCGAAAGGCTGTTAAATGTTAAGACCATCGATATTTCTAAATTACCTTTTTCTGTTCGTAAAAATTTTCAGGGTATAGAGCAGAAAGACAAACATGTTATTCTGGTGTTTCCCCGGGCCAATCTTGATGATGGTAAACAGATTCTTGAGTTGTCAGAGCAGTTAAGTGAAATCAAAGTCGATGGCAAACCTATTGATATAGGCTCTGACTCATTGGTATTCGCTGAGATTCTCAAGCTGATCAGCGATGATGGGCCATATATTCTGTTGGCTTCTTTTATCGGGGTTTTTCTGCTGGCCTGGTTGAATTTTATCAGGCTTTCACATTCTCTGATCGTGCTGGTTCCGGTATTTATTGGTCTACTGTTTACTGGCGGCGCACTGGGTATCTCTGAGCAGAAACTCGATTTTATTAATGTGCTGGTGTTTCCGATCATGGTGGGCATTGGTATAGATAGCGGTGTACATATATTTCACCGTTATTTAGAACACCGTGATGCAATCTGGGCGGTGCAGACCACTGGTGAAGCAGTGACTCTTTCTACCATGACCACGTTCTGGGCCTTTGCCTCATTGATTCTGGCTGAAAACGCAGCCATCACTGGTATGGGCATTGTTTCTGTGGTTGCCCTGTTTATGATATTTGCCTGCTCTCTCTTTGTACTGCCTGCCATTATCTTAATGGCGAAAAATAAACTGAAAGATGATGAGTCAGATGAGAGCTAATTGCATCTTGAAGTGAACGATATCTGCCTCAATAAAGCTGTTGTCATAAGTCTCAAAGCCCTCTTTCTCATAAAAGCCTACGGCGCTTTCTTGCGCATGCATATAAACACGCTGCAGCCCCCTGTCGCGGGCTCGTGCCCGAATAAACAGCAGC
>CAZHLC010000247.1:0-6332 GCA_964532545.1 uncultured Leptospiraceae bacterium
AAACCCCGGGGACCAGCTTTCCATTAAAGCGAACCAGCATATTTTTTGACTTTTTCTGAACCAGACACTGGGTCGCCAGCACGTGCTCGACCTCAGAGGTACCGATACCAAAGGCCAGAGCGCCAAAGGCCCCGTGGGTTGAGGTATGTGAATCACCACAGACAATGGTTTTGCCTGGCTGGGTAAGCCCCAGTTCTGGGCCAATAATGTGCACCACACCCTGCTTATCTGAATTTAAATCATATAAAGTAATACCAAATTCTTTACAATTATCGCTGAGCACCTGCATCTGTTTGGCGCTGATGGCATCGGCGATGGGTTTATCACGGTCTTTGGTAGGCACGTTATGATCCATGGTTGCTACGGTGAGCTCAGGTCGGCGCACTTTGCGGTTGGTCAATCTCAGACCTTCAAAGGCCTGGGGTGAGGTAACTTCGTGAACCAGGTGCAAATCAATATAAATCAACGATTTGCCTTCGCTTTTTTCAGCGGGAACCTGAATCAGGTGCTGATTCATGATTTTTTCGTAAAGGGTTGTCGCCATAGATCTGGCAAAAACTGGTTTTTAGACTCACTGTAAATGAGTTTTTGATTCAGATTTAACAGTAGCAGGTTTTTTGTAACCGCCCATCATTTTTTTGCTCTTTTATGTCATAGAAGAATAAAATTTATTGCCGAGTAGATTGTTTAACGTTAAACTTTACGGAAACTTAAAACTATTCAGGAGAAATCATGAAAAAACTGATAATTCTAGCTCTGGCTGTGGGTTTTCTAGCCCAGGGCTGCAAACCTAAAAAGCAGAATGATGCTGGTGCAGCACCAGGTCAGGTTGCTGACCTTGCCGCGGCCTCAGACCGCTATAAGCTTGCCAACGGCACTGCAACCTGGCAGGGCGGCAAAATTGCAGGTACCCACAACGGTGGTATCACCATTAAAAGTGCTGAGCTGGGTGTAAAAGATGGCAATGTTGTGGCGGGCAACATTGTTCTTGATGTAAACAGCATCACCAACGAAGACGTTACCGACGCTAAAGACAATGCCAAACTGGTAGGCCATCTTAAGTCTGATGACTTTTTCGCATCAGCAACCTACCCCGATGCAAAATTTGAAATTGTGTCAGTTGCACCTTTAACAGGTGATGCCAACAATACCCACACCATCACTGGTAATTTGACCATCAAGAAGACCACCAGGTTGAAATCAGTGCCGGCCAACATCAAAGTTGAGGGCGATACCATCACGGCAAAGACCAGTTTCAAAATCGATCGCTCAAAATTTGACGTTCGCTACGGCTCAAAAACTTTCTTTGCTGATATTGGTGACAAAGTGATCTACGATGATTTTGACATCACCGTTGATGCGACTTTGAAAAAATAAAACTGTTTATTTCAGGGGCGGTTCTAAGACCTGCCCCTTGAATTGTATAGCTCATCTAAAAACAAGTTTTCATTTTCGAGAATAACCTCAACAGCCTTCTCTCGAACATCTTCAGGCTGCGCCAGAAACAGTTTCTGCCCTTCTGCAATAATATCAAGCCCCATTTCAATGGCAGCCACATCTTCAGCCGGATAAATTTCAGGGCGACTCTGCATTTTCTCATAAATATGGCGTAGAATGTCTTCACCCTTACTCATGAGCTTCTCATCAAGAAACGCTTCGAGTAAGGCCCGCATATTGACCACAAAGTTGCGGGCTTCTTCTTCGGGCACGGCCTGTAACAGGGCCCTGAACTGCTTCTCATCAAAGTTGTTGTCAAGCCTTTGCTTTTCAGCGTACGCAACCAGGGTTTGCTCAAAACCCTTAGCTCTCTGAAAAGCCCGCAGCCCATGAAAGGCTGTCTTCATCGCCCGGCCAAATTGCGGCCCGAACTTGAAGATGGCCTTGAACATGTCGCCAGTAAGGGGCAGCATTTTTTTGGGGCTGCCCAGATACTGACGCAGGCTGGCAAAGGCGGCTTCAAGCTGGTGACGCTTCTTACTCTCAGGAAAAATATACGTGAGAAAGTAATCACGCATGGCATGAACCCAGTCACGGGTTACGCTGGCTGGCAGAGAGACACGGCTCTGCAGAAAATCAAATTCATAGCGCTGGGCAATAACCGTGCGAAAACGGTCAACCACCACATCAGCAATGGGTGTTGACATCAGGCCGTTAAACCGTCGCGCTCAAGCAGGGGCTTAATATCAGGTTTGCGACCCCTGAACTTTATAAATAATTCGAGGGGGTCTTGCAGGTTACCCTGGGCCAGAATATTGTTCTGAAAAGATGCAGCGGTTTCTTTATCATAGATACCTTTTTCTTTAAAAAGCGAATAAGCGTCGGCATCAAGAACTTCTGCCCATTTATATGAATAATAACCGGCAGAGTATCCCCCTGAAAAAATATGAGAAAAGGCACATGAAAAATTGGTGCCCTCAACGGCAGGCAATACCCGGGCCTCGGCCATGGCTTCATTTTCGAAGCTGGCCAGATCTTTGACCTGCTCTGGGTTCTGGCCGTGCCAGCCCAGATCTAAAAGGGCAAAGCTCAACTGGCGCACACAGTCATAACCTGTCATAAACTGGCGCTCTTGTTTGATCTTGTCGATCAGGTCGGCTGAAATTTTCTCGCCAGTATCAAGATGTTCGGCGAACATATCAAGAGTTTCTTTTTCGCGTAACCAGTTCTCCATGATTTGCGATGGCAGCTCTACAAAATCCCAGTAGACGCTGGTGCCGCTGAGGCTGCCAAAGGGCACCTGTGAGAGCAGCGAATGCAGGGCGTGGCCAAACTCATGAAACATGGTATTGACTTCTTCAAGGGTCAGCAGGGCCGGTTTGTCAGCGGTTGGTTTGGTGAAGTTACAGACAATCATGGTCTGGGGGCGCTCAACCTTGCCATGAAAATAACCGCTACTGCGCAGATCAGACATCCACGCGCCGCCTCTTTTGGTTTCACGGGGGTGCAGATCAAGATACAACAGCCCCACAAAATCATTGTCGCTGTTAAGCTCATAGACGCGCACATCTTCATGATAGAGGGGCACTTCAACTTCTGTGAAGGTGAGATTAAAGAGGCGGCCGGCCACAGCAAAGATGCCCGCAAGAACTTTTTCAAGTGAAAAGTACGGGCGCAGTACCTCTTGATCAAACGAAAACTTTTTTACCTTCAGCTTCTCGCTGTAGAAACGAACATCCCAGGGCATAAGAGTGGCACCGGGTTCATCTTCATGCAGTAAAACCTCGAGCTCTTTCATCTCAGCCAGGGCTTTCTGCTTAGATGCCTGTAAAAGCTCGTCTAAAAAGTCTCGTACAGTCTGCTGGTCTTTAGCCATGCGCTCTTCAAGTACATAGGCTGCGTGATTGTCATAACCCAGCAGCTGGGCCCGCTCAAACCGTAACGTGGCAATCTTTTTGATATTCTCTTCATTATCAAATTTGTTCTGGTAGCAGCGAGAAGCATAGGCCCTGGTAACCTTTTCACGCAGCTCACGTTTTTCTGCGTAGGTAACGAAGGGTAGAAAGCTGGGGGCATGCAGAGTAATTACCCAGCCCTCAAGTTCTTTTTTCACGGCCGCTTCGCGGGCTGCTGCTCGCGCACTCTCAGGCAGGCCAGCCAGGTCTGCCTCATCAGTTAGATGCAGAAAGAAATCATTGGTGGCTGCCAGCACGTTCTCAGAAAACTTTGGGCGCAGCTTAGCCAGCTCGTTATCAATTTCTCGCAGTTGCGTTTTCTGGCCTTCATCAAGTAAGGCACCGTTGCGTTTAAACAGGCGATGATAGTGATCAGTAAGGCGCCATTCGGCGGCAGACAACTGCTCTTTCTGCCCGTGCACCTGCTCAATGCGTTGAAACAGCCCCTGGTTGAGATAAATATCATTTGAGAAGGCCGCCAGCCTGGGTGAAATTTCTTTCGCCAGGGCCTGCAGGGCCTCATCGGCATGAGCCCCAAACAGGTTAAAATAGGCCGATGATACTACGCTCAAGTCTTCATCAGAGGTTTCAAGAGCCAGAATGGTGTTCTCAAAGTCAGCTTCACCCTCAGCTGCGGCAATTTGCTCGATGCGCTGCTGGGCTTCTTTGAGTCTTAGCTCAAGGGCTGGCAGGTAATGCTCAACTTTAATTTTATCAAAGGGAATTGTATCGTAGGGAGTATTAAATGGTTCTAAAAATGGGTTCTGCACAAGTAAGTCTGCAAGATTGATTTGGCCGCGCAACTCTTTTAGTTTTTGGTTGCCAGAGCGCAGCATGGGCCCATCATTGTTTCTTGTGCAAGAGCTCAGTACAGGTTTGCGGGCTGCCGCGGCAGCCAACTTGATTCTGCTGATTGCTCTTTTTATCAGGCACTTTCGCCGCGAACACTGGGTACGTTTTGTACTGCTCTTCTGCCTGGGCATGTTTGCCTATGTGCTCTACCCCCTGCTAGAACGCCTCGAGGCGCCCTTCTTAATCAAGGCTGTTTTTTTCTTTTTATTCACCAGCCTGCCCTTCGGTTTCTGGATGATGGCCCGCTCGTTTTTCACCGACCTGTTTGTTCCTGCATGGCATCATTGGCTGGCCTGGGGCCTCAGCATTCTGGCCACGTTCATCGCCTTCTGGCCAGAGCGACTGCAGATGTTTTCATTTATACCCGCCAGTGAGGGTGAGAAACTGCGTCTGCTGGTGCCAGGTATTTTCTATCTAAGTATGATTATTCTAGGTATGGCCCAGGCCATACCCCGCCTCAAAAGCGATATGGCCGATAAAAGCGATAAATTTCCTGTTTATTTTCTGCTGGTTGGTGGCACAATCATGTTTGTGATCATCAACACCCGTATTATCTTCGGCGTACCCAGCCTGCTGAAACTACACCAGGCCTTTGCCCTCACCCTGATTTGGCTGGGCACCACAGTGGTGGCGGTTTCAATTCTACGCTTTGAAGACTTCTTTAAGTATTACAACAATAGCGACGCCAGTTACCAGCTTGACAAAGCCCTGCTTGAGCGTCTCAGCGGCCTGTTTGAAAATGAGAAAATCTACCTGACCCCCAGTATAACCGTGCGTCAGGTGGCCAGCAGGCTTGAAGTGCCCGATTATAAAATCAGAAGGTTGATTAATCTGGGTCTGCACTATCGCAATTTTAACGACTATGTGAACCGGTTTCGCATTCAAGACGCCTGCGACACACTGGCCAACCCCGAACAGCGCGAAACAGCTATAACACGCATAGCACTAGATTTGGGATATAAATCGTTGGGCCCATTTAACAAGGCTTTTAAAGAGCTAAAGGGCATGACCCCCTCAGAATACCGCGAGAAGAAAAGGCGTAAACAGAACGCTGATTATTCCAATTGAGCGCAAAAAACGACCCTTTCTCACAGAAAATTCGTATATCTAGCAGGTTGTGAGAAAACAGCCCGTTTATCAGCGTTAATTTTCCCCACTCTGCACGTTTTTTTATACTGATTTTAGAATCGATAGGCCTTTTTCACTTCAAGGCAGGCTATTTAGCCCAAAATATTTAGATTCTATTCATCAAAATGTGACAAAGAGGCAACAATGCACAATAGTCAAGTTGTGGAAGTTGTTTTTGCAGAGTTATTTAAGATAAGACCACAAATACACAGCTACCTATACAAATGGGTCGGGCAGTCATCGCTAGCTGAAGATCTCACTCAAGAGACCTTTCTCAAGCTATATTGCGCACTGCAAAAAGGCGACCTGAACGATTTCGAAGAAAACAAAAAACGCTATTACAAATGGGCCTATACCATTGCCCGTAACGTCTACATTGATGATAGGCGCAAAAGAAAAGGCGAAACCAATCTAACCAGCCTCGACGCTACTGAAACCACAGCCCAGCCAGCCTATGAAGAAAAACACGATGAGCTGATTTTTCGCAAAGATCTTGAGAAAAAGATTGAAAACTGCATGGCCAATCTACCTCAAGAGACCCGCCATATTTTTCGAGCAATCATGATTGATGGCAAAAGCCGCGAAGCCGTTTCAGCGAAACTGGCCATAAGTCTTTCTACTCTAAAAAGACGCCTGCGGGCTGCCCGCGAGCTGCTAAGCCGCGACCTGCACGACTTCGTCTACGCAAGCTGAGGTAACAGATTGGCAGCAAACGGCCAGACGGCTGGGCAGATTTCTGTCTCCCAGTGATGCCGCCATGCAGCCCGACTACCCTGCCGCTTAGCTGCAAAGCCGTCCTGCCGCCTGGCTGCCCTGCCCCTTAGCTGCCAAGCCGTGTAGCTGTCTAGCTGCCCAGCTGTGCCGCCGCCCAGCCGCGATATTTCTTGCCGTCTTGCAGCCAGGCTGTCTAGCTGTCATTATGTGGTATAAAAATCGATCAATTATCTGGCAGCTGATTCA
>CAZHLC010000248.1:0-6331 GCA_964532545.1 uncultured Leptospiraceae bacterium
ATGCTGGCTCTTTTGCTAAATTTCGGGTTAGAATGCGGTTTAAAGGCTAGGCATACGCAGAAATAGCTTGCTCCGATCCGCCACACGGTCACCGACCTCCGGTCGGTGACCGCGACGGCCCCTGGCCTTGGCGATCCGATCCCAGTTCTTCCTGCTTAGAACCAGCCCACCAAAGCAGTAGTAGCGCACACCCTTGATGAAGCTGTACTCATTAAGATAGAGTGGCATATATTCCGGGTTCAGACAAACATCCAGCTCCAAACTGCCACTTCAGATTCCGCAGAAAACCCTCCGCGACCTGGCCTGCTGCCCTGCTGCTATTTTTGCTTATTCTTCACCGACTTGAACAGCGTAAGCTTTACTTCGAAACGACGGTTGCGTGTGCGGTATTCTTCATTCACTTCTTTATAGAGAAGCTCTTCTTCGCCACGGCCGGTGGCCTTGATACGACCCGGGGCAATATTTGCCTTTATCAGCAGGCTGCGAACATAGTTGGCCCGCTGGCGTGAGAGTTTAAGGTTATATTTTTTGCTACCCCTGCTGTCAGTGTGGCCAATCACCTCGATGTGAAACTGGGGGTTATTTGCAAGGTAAATGCCCAACTTCTTCACCCGTTCAAGTGACTTGGCATCAAGTTTGAAGGTTCGCCGGGCAAACGCAATATTCGGAAAGCGCAGCATCAAAAATTTCTCGCCCAGGTCTACTTCATCAGACATTCTTCGTACCAGTAGACCGGTCTCAAAGTTAAGCATATTTGATTTGCCGATATTGCCGGCAGCATCCATTACTTCAGCTTCAAGGCTGTAAGCTTCGAAGCTGTCTACCGCGAAGCCCGAAGTCAGCACACCATCCCATGCGAAGCGGTGGGGTATATCATCTTTAGCCGAAGTTTCAAAGATTACTTTTTTGCCTTTGTCTCTGATGCGAATTTTGTAGGCAACGATATCTGTCAGATTTTCAACCTTGAGCTCGGCGAAATAAAAGTCGTCTACCCCATCAGAATCAGGCGTAAAGTTCTTCTGATCACTTTTGACTGTCAGTTCAGGGGGTTTAGAGTCTAACAGCACCCGGTAGCTCAGTGAATGGTGGGCGTTACCTGCCCGATCAATCATCGAAAACATCAGGTGGTAGACGCCGTTGGGCACGGTTTTGTTTTTGGCATCTTTTCCCCGCCAGATAATTTTATCTGGTATATGGGTCTGCCCCTCGAAGGCCCGCACCTCAGTTCGCCGATCTGCAGATACAATACGCACCTGCCACGAGATCACATTTTCACGCTGGTTCGACAAAAGCTGAATCGGTAGTTCGTCTCGACGACCATCGCCATTGGGTGAAAAGATGTCATATTTCATATTAAGAGATATGCTGTCTTTGTCATCATAGAACTGAATATTTTCTATGGTGCGGTAACGTATATTGCCGGCATTGTCTTTTGCGGCCACCACAAAATTGTATGTGCCTGAATCTACGTAGGTGAATTCTCGAATCTTGCCGAACCATGAGAAACTTGATTGTTCACTGCTGATTTTCTTCTCATAGATTACTTCTTTATTACTGGCCACTACCTTTATGTTATAGTAAACCGTATCTTTCAGTTTGTCTTCGATGAAAAATACAAAGGGCTTCTCACTGCCCAGCAGGTAGTTCTTGTTTTTGACATAGACGTTGAATGCGGGCTTCTCGGTATCGAGGGTGATTTGCCCGAGCTTCCATATTTTCTGGCGACCGTCTTTCAAAACGGCTACGAGCTTGAATGAGTAATTGCCTTTTTTTACCCGCTGGTCTTTGTAATCGAGGCCGTTCCATATAAACTTGTTTGGAAATTTATACAATCCATTACGATCAATTTCTACAAGGTTCGCACGCTTGATGGCTATAATTTCACCGGCTTCATTGAGCACCGCAAAAGAGTAATCTCGCACTTTCGAAAGGCTGGTGTGAGTCAGTAGAATCGAGAGCGAATCATCGCGGCCATCACCGTTGGGTGAGAATATTTTTTCAGGTTTGAAAAATACCACTACATCTGAATCTTCTTGTTTAAGACGCCTCAGGGGTGGGGCATAATCAACATAGAAGCCCCCTGAAAGGCCCGCAGGGGCATAGGGCAGATTGTGAGTATAACCCTGCTCTTCATAAGCAGCGTATAGATTGATACTTAGGTCGCCCACGGGAATGTGCAGTCGGCTGCTGGCAAAGTAGTGTTCGTAGGCAAAGATATCATTGCCTACCATTCCCCCAGAAACTGTCAAGTATCTGAAAAACTCAAGGCTGACTGACGAGGAAATCTCAAATTCGGCCAGATCTTCTTCGAGGGCCAGTGAACTGGCCAGATACATATTCAAGAATCTGCTTCTGAAAAACTGAAGTGAGAGCCCGGGTACACTCTGGTAGTTGACAGCCAGGTTATTCAGGTTAACCGGATTAGCCAGGGCCGAGAGAGCAAAATTAAAATTGTAAATACCGAAGCCGGTAAAGAACTCGTGACCGAAGGGCAGCCGGTAGCGCATGCCCAGGTTGCCATCGATAAAGCGCTGGCCTTCTACGCTGAAGAAACCACTGTAAATACCAAGTGAGATGTTTTCTGAGAAAGAGTAAGCCAAACCACCCCCAGCACCCATGAGGTCAATCAGGCCGCTATCAAGAGAACGGTTACCATGAAGAGCGATGCTGAAGCGACCCAGGCGCAGGCCCAATAGCCCCCCAGCTGGGGTATCATAATCTGGGCCATCACCCGGGCGGGCAGCCCCGAGAGAGTAGATACCGAGCAGGTAATCGGGCATATTAACAAGGTTAGCAGCGTTCTTGTTTACGAAAAGTAGATCACCAGAGGCTACCCCCGCCACGCTTTCTGTTTTTGATACGCCGGTGGCGATATTGGCGGCAAACAGGTTCGCCGATAGTAAGAGCATCATTGAAACCAGCAATTGTTTCATTGTAATACCGCACTATAGCTAAAGGTTGCTGAATACTGATCGTAACTGTTGGCACCACTTACGTAGTCTTTAAACCTTATGAAAGAGCCGTCGATCTTTAAGGTCTGAATCGAGTCGGGCCGATAGGTCAGCCCGGCGTTGGTGCTCAGGGTTTCAGAATCGGTCTGGCGTGGGCTGAAATCATCAAATGTAACTGAGTGGCTGACCTTGAGGGGAATATTCAATTTGTCGTTGAACAGTTTAAAGGTAAGCGAGCCACCTTCAGTTCTGGTAATGCCGACATTGATATTCAAGTTATCCTGAGGGCCATTCTTATTTTCACTGCGTTCAAGTTTAAAGTCAGAGCCGATATCAAGCCACTTTATAGCCGAATAGGTGAGTTCTGTTTCGTAGCGGGTGGTCAGAATCGAGTTCAATTGAATCAGGTTGGGGTTTCTGGTGATCAGTGAATTCAATTCGTAAACCCCCTCATTGCGCCACAACAGTTGACCTTTGAAGAACTTGAAATCAAGATTTACATTGCCCGACGGAGCCTGCGCAATGCTGGTACCGCCCTGGGTGAGGTTTTCAATGGTGGTGTAGGTGTAAGAACCTTCACCAAAAAACTTTACCCATCTGGCAATGTCGAACTCGTACCCGATTTTTGCCTGATAGGTGCGGTTGCGCTGATCATCAAGGGTGCGTGGCGTAGAGAAGTCAACAATATCCTGCTGATTAAAAGAGGCCCCGGGTGAAAGTGAAATACGCCAGAATTTGAAACTGACCGCCCCGTCTGTTTTGAAATCATTTGAAACCTGATCGGTTTGCTGGGTGAGATTTGCGCCGGTGATGGTCTGCTGCGATATATCATCGACCACACTGAGAGAATAGCGGCCGATACTCAGAGCTACATCGGCCCCGGCGCCCCGGCTGCCAGTGGTCTGTATTTTTTGGTTCTCAAGATTATCGGTTTCAAAATTGGCCCGCTCAGCCAGAGTCAGCGCCCCCTTGAACAGCGTATGCTTAAGGTCACCCTTAACCCTGAAGAGATCACCTTCGTATAAAAACCTGGGGTCATTGCGGGTAACATCGAAATTATAGCGGGTAGCCAGTTTCTTAATGTTTCCCTGACCCCTTGCATAAAAACCCTGACCATTAGTTCTTTCTTCATTAAGAATAAATTGCTGATTATCAGTCAATACCGGCGTCTGGATAGCATAGTCTGTAAAGCCATACTCAACTTCAAGTTGAGTCAGGGTCAATTTGGGTAAAAAAACCTTAGCATACGCGCTGGCCGACGTATCGCGCCTGGCCTGGTTCAGGCTGACTTCAGGTATTGAGCTCACATCATCTGTTTTGTTCATACCCTGCACTGAGAAGAATCCAAGATTTTTTACAGGTGCCCATGCAAACTGGCCGCCATAGGCCCGCTGTTTGTAGACACCCACCTGGCTGGGGTCAAGTGCCCGGGGCAGTGCCTGCCTCGTTTCACCCGAAAAAGACTTGAGCCTGAAACCTGTCTTTTTCTCATCTTCGAGTGAATCGTAAGAGATCTCTCCCCCGAGAAAGGCTGCACCACCCTCGGTATACTCTGTAAGCTCAGTCGAAACTGTTCCCCATTTTGTGGCCATGTAGCCATGTGAGACCCCAAACGACATTTTTTCGATACGGCTGCCACCCTCAGTTGCCTGGTTGGTAATATAGGTTGGCCCAAGAAAAAAAGAGGTTTTATCTTTCTGTGCCAGATACTGAGCTTCGATCGAATAGTATCCGTCGGGGTTGGCTACCGCTGTAGTGACTGGTTCTGTTTTAGCGTACTGGTAGGTGGCGGTGAAGTTACCTGATTTTTTCCATTTGTCTTGTTCTTCTTTGATTTGTTGGGAATTTTTTTTTTGTTCTTCAAGTATTTTGATTTTATCTTCAGGGTCTAATTCTGCTTCAATGAAGAAAGTAGACTTTTCTTCTTTCAAGACCTTACCCTTTTCATCGAGCACCTGTATTTTTATCTGGTGGCGCCCCAGAGTTAAATCAACAGGCGGTTTATATTTTATAAAGCCAAATTTAAACTCATGCTTAACCCTTACCCCGTCTATAAAGAGCCTGACCTTTTCGCGCCTGCCTATGAACTCAAGACCCCTGATAGCGGCGTTAATTTGCGGCCGTTTGCTGTCGACCCGCTGCCCCGCCCTGGGTGAAACAATGCTGATATTCAAGGCTGAGCCGACATCGCTTGTTTTGATGGCAAAGAAATTTGCAGGGGCCCCACTGGGCAGAGTAATGGTAGATGAATCTTGCAGAGTAACTTCAATGTAGTAATGGGTGCCTTGAATAACCACATCGCTACCGTCAATCTCGCCAGTGAAGCGTTGGCCCGAGCCGCGCATAATCACCTGCTTATAGAAGCCTTGTGAGGCTTTCTTATAGAACAGCCGGGCGAATAGAAACTCGTTGGGTCTGTCGAGAGATGCAGTCACCCTGAGGGGAATACCTGTTACCCCATTGTTCAGAGGTCGGTGAAAAATATTGGCTGCAGAAATGCTAGACCAACTGAGTAGAAACGTAAGCAACCAAGCGCGCATTGAAGCACCCTTAAGATTACTTTATCTCGACCCGTTTATATTCTTGAATTGTTGAATCAAGTTGTTGGTTAACGGCAATCACACCCACCCGGTAACGGCCGGGGTTAATCTTTCGCCAGATAAAACTCTTCTCTTTGGTCGTGCCAATGATCTTTGCATCATTAGTAGAAATATCAATCACCTTGATTTTGAACTTTTCTGCTTTACCGTAATGGTTCCAACTCAAGTGATATTCGCTGCCCTTTTCATAGACAACGAGGTTTTGCACCCCCTGAGGTGGGCGGGCTTTTTTCACCCCAGGCGACGCCGCTGTTGAACGGGTACTCAGCATGGTGCCTTCAGCTACCGCCACCATGTAATAGCTGTAGTTTACCCCGATTTTGATGCTCTTGTCAATATAACGCCGCTGGTTTTTGGCAATTACGCCTGTCTCAAGCAGTGCAAAAGGCTTCTTGCCAACTTTTCGGTAAATCAAAAAGCCCTTCAATAGGGGTGAGACAGCGCTTTGCCATTGCAGTACTACACCACCCTGGTCGAACGCCGCGGTAAGGCCAGTGGGTGGCGCTACCGTAGTATTGTTTTGTGGCCGCGCGCAAATTGGTCTCAGGGGATCAGAAACGTTACCGTAACCATCGACGGCGCTAACCTGGTAGCAGTAAAAGTACAATGACGAGGTATTCTTGTCGACGAAACTTTTTTTTCCGAGAGGAATCTTACCCAGCATTGCAAACTTTTCATCGCTGCCAACCCGGCGCATAACCCTGTAGTGGCTAAGTATTTTCTGTTTGTTGGGCAGCGGGGTAATGTTAACTGTCAGGGTGCCCCGACCAACCTTGATTG